>JBBQEY010000138.1:0-8737 GCA_038321425.1 Burkholderiales bacterium
CGACTGTTCGTAGATCTTGGTGATGATGATGTACCAGGTGCCCATCGACATGATCACGAGGATCGCCAGCGTGATCTTGGCGACGATGTCACCGCCCTTCCAGATTGCTTCAAGACCGTATGGATTGTCGAGCACCACCACATCCTTGGCTGCGGGTGCCGTGGGCGCTGCCGGCGCGGCAGGCGCTACCGCAGCGGCGGGGGCCGCAGGGGCCGCCGGCGCGGCGGCCGGGGTCTGGGCAAGAGCGTGCGCGATGAACGGCGTTGTCGCAGGGGCCGCGCCAATCAGCAGGACCGCAGCGAGCGCGGCCAGACGGATCTTCTTCAACATTTGATCTCCAGACGGATGTGTTCGGTCGAACGGTGGGCGCTACAAGTCGCGCGGGCGCGGACCTTGTACGACGGCACGCCCGGGAACCCAGGGTACCGCGCCTGCAGCAACGAGGCGGGTTACCACGGATTCCGGATGCAGCAAGCGGGTTGGACGCCAGCGATCACTGGGGAGGTCCGTTAGCCCGCGGTGCAGCACGAGGGTGCCCCCTCATGGCCCGGCGCTCATGCGCCAAATAACGTTGGCCCTGCTTTTGACAGGGCCAAGTTTTCAAACAAAAGTCGCAGAATTCTACGGAAGTACGGGTGAAATGTCCAAGCGTTAATTAGGCGTTTCATTTTAGCCGAGGCCCGGTCGCGTCACTTTGGCATGCCACAGCTGCTCCGGGGATCGGTGATTTTTCCACTTCCCGGCCGCGGGATTTTCGGTGGGCGAAAGCCCGCACCCGGGCGCAACCTTGCACCGTCTGCCGCGTCTCCCTCCGCGTTTCATCGGTCGGCAAGCGACCTCGCCCCCGGATTCGGCGGACTCGTCGCCTGCTTCTTTCGCATGCAACACGAGCTGCCTAGGATGCAAGGCGTCGGTAGGCACACGGCGCCCGGTGACAGGAAACAGCACTGCGAATCCACCAGTACCGCTGACGACATCGAAGTAACGAAGCCGCATGCCCAAGCACCCGCCGTACACAGGAGCACCCGATGAAAAGCTACGAACCGAAACGACCCCGTACCGCCATCGCGCTGACCGCGGCGGCGTTGACCGCGATCACGATCGGCCTCTTCGTCGTGGCCCCGGCGAAGTTCGATGCCGCCAACCCGGAGGGCAGGATGACGCTGGCGATCGCCAGGAAAGCTGCACCGATCGAGGTCGCGATCAGCCCGGCCCGCATCGACGTCGTGGGCACCCGCGAAGCGGGGGTCGCCTCGGCGCAGCCCCTGCGGCCCGACTTCGCGTTGCAACTCGAGCGTCCCGTGGTGACCCCGCTCACCGCCCGCTAGAATCGACCGCGGCCGCCCTTACTTCACCAGCGGAAAGGCCGCCGCGATCTCATACGCCTGCTGCGCGCGGATTTTGCTCTCGAGCTGCAGGTAGCGCGCCGCCTTCTTGGGCGGCAAGGCCTTCATCACCCGGTTGTACAGCGTCCGGCGCGCCTTGATCTCGGCGTCGTCGGCCGCCACCAGCGCGCTGGCAAGCTTCTTTGCATACAGGTCGGAGATGGGCCTGTTCGAGCCGATCAGGCTTTCGAGCACCAGGTTGCGCTCGCGGTTCGCGATGTCGACGCTGCGCCGGTAGGATTCGTAAGCGGGCCAGAATTTCTTGGCTTCAGCATCGGTCAGCGCCAGCGTGGATGCCACCAGCGCGCGCTTGTCGGCTTTCACCGCCGCGCCCAGCGCCGCCATGTCGGTCATGTCTGCCTTCGCGTCCTGCGCCGCCGCCAGCGGCGCCAGCAGCAGCGCCGCCGCAACGGCCATGCCTTTCAGAAATGTGTTCATCGTCGTGTGCCCTCGTCCAGGCCGCGCGAACGCCGCTAGGCCCGTTAAAAAAAATCCGGCGGGTCTCCCCGCCGGATCGGATCTGCCACCGGATGCCGGTTGATCGCCATGGACTGGCCAACCAACCGGAACCCGATGCACGGGCCTGAAAGCGGTCCGCTTACTTGAACGTGTAACGCGCGCCCAGATTGAACTGGGTACCCGTGGCGCCGGAAAATGCGTAGTTGTAGTTGTAGTTGACGAGGCCGTAAGCCGCGGCAGGCGCGAACGGTGCCTTCGTGTTGAAGACGTTGATGACCGAACCGAAGATTTCCCAGTTCTTGAAGCCCTTGTACGACGCCGCGAGATCGAAGGTTGTGAAGGAATCAACCGAGCAGTTGTCGATCTCGCCGTGGCCGATACCGTACGGAGGAGCGAGGCAATCCGTCGGCATCGACGCACCTTCGTTCGACCATGGCAGCTCGTCGTAACCGGACACGAAGCGGACCGTACCCGTAACGTTCCACGGACCACGCGCCCAGCCGAGGATCAGGTTCCAGCGGTCTTCAGGCGTACCCGACCCCGAGGAGACGTCGTAGTTGCCGCTGGTGCCGGCATACTTGTACTCGATGCCGCCAAGGGTCTGGCTGTAGTTGAAGATGTGCGTCCACTGGAATTCCGTGGTCAGCGTGCCCCAATCCTTCAGGCTTTGCCGCCAGACGATGTCGAGGTCGATACCGTCGGTCTTGACCGTGTTGGCATTCTGGTATGGCGTGGATATGTACTGCACGGTACCCGAGTTCGGGATGCCCGGCAGGTTGTTGCTGTCGCGACCGACCGTGGCTGCCGGGAAATTGCCCGGGTTGTTCAGCACGCCCTGGACGCTGCCGATCGTGATCTGATCCTTGGTCTGAATATTCCAGTAGTCCAACGAGCCTGACAGGCCCGGGACCGGTTCCCAGATCACGCCGACGGTGTACGTGTCGGAGGTTTCAGGCTTGATGAACGGGTTGCCGATGTTGATGCCGAGGACGGTCCCTTGGCAATCAGCCGCCAGGCCGGTGATCGGGCAGCGGATCGGGTCGCGTGCCGACGTGAAGCCGGCACTGGCGTTGGCCGTCGACGTTTCGTACAGGCCCGGCGCTCGGAATGCAGTAGCGTACGTGCCGCGCAGGACCAACGATGGGATGATCGTCCACTTGGCGCCGATCTTCGGGTTCGTGGTGCCATCAACGTCCGAATAGTCGTCGTAACGGATGGCCGCCGTGACCTCGAGGTTCTTGAGGATCGGGATGTACAACTCGGCGAAGATCGCATTGACGTCACGGCTGCCGAAGGCGGCCGAGTAGCCCAGGCCGACGATGTTACCCGTGTCCGTGCCGGGGGTGCCCGGGTTGGACAGCTCTTCCTTCATGAACTGATAACCGACGGCCAATGCCATCTGTCCGCCGGCCAGCTTGTAGATGTCACGCGAAGCCTTGGCATCGAAGATGGTGTTCTCGGACTTGATGCTCGCGCTGGCAGTCGGCGCGATCCAGTCGTAGATGGCCGGGTTGTTCAGGCCGGCGTTGGCGCCGATCCGGTAGTAGCCGTACGGGCCCGTACCGGCAAGACCTTGCTGAAAGCGGTCATACAGGTAGTAGTTCTCGCGGGAGACGTCGGTGTCGCTGCGAATGTACAGGCCGGCCAGGTCCCAGTCCCAGCCCATGCCGTTGCCCTTGACGCCGAACAAGTAACGCTGCGTGTCGGTCTTGAACTCGTTGTCGCGGCCGCCCATTGCGTGGTCGGTGTAGTACAGACGCGCGCCCTGGTTTTGGGCGGAGAACGGGTTGTCCGGGTGACCCACCGGCAGGAAGATGTTGACCGACGACGCGATCGTGTTGTTCGACGGGTTGTACCAGTTGGCACGCGAACCGGTCGGCGTGAAGCGGGTGTTCGTCTTGACCGAAAAGTACGACAGTTCAGAGTAGCCCTGGACGTCCGGCGTGAAGTTGTACGAACCGCGCGCATAGGCGTTGAAACGCTCGATCTCCGGCATCAGGTCGGTCCAGTCCTTGGTCTCCCACAGACAGAACCCATCGCTGAGTGCGCCGGAGGGGCAGGCACCGCCAAGCGATTGGAAGGCGCCGGGCGAGCCGCCCGTGACGCCGTTGACCGGGCGCACGTTGCCGAGCGGGCTGGTCGTGCCCGTGATGAACGGGTTGCCGGGACGCTGGTCGCCGAAGACTCCCCCGATATTGTTGCTGCCGATGTAATCGCGCGCCTTGTTGCTGGCGAATGAATCCTGCTTCTGGTAATCGACGGACAGGAACGCGTTGTACTTGTCCCTGGTCAGATCGCCGATACCACCGGTAAGTGAGACCTTGAACTGGTTGCCTTCGCCTTCCACCGTGGTGCCGCCCGTGGCGGTGGCGGTGAAGCCGGTGAACTGCTGGCGCAGGATCACGTTGACCACGCCGGCAACAGCGTCGGAACCGTAGATGGCCGAGGCGCCGTCCTTCAGGACTTCGATGCGCTCGACAGCGTCGAACGGCAGCTGCGAAAGATCCGGGTACGACGCGTGGCCGTCATCGGCCAGGCCGAAGTTGGCAAGGCGGCGACCGTTGACCAGCACCAGCGTGTTGTTGGGGCCCAAGCCACGCAGCGAAACCGCGGAACCGGAGGCCGAGAAGCCATTGGTGAAGGACGGGGAGATCGACCCGTTGTTGTTCGCCGTGATCTGGCGGACAACGTCCTGGATCGTTTGCAGACCCGAGGCCTGGATGTCTTCGCGCGTAATGGTCTGGATCGGTGCCGAAGTTTCAGAATCCACCCGCTTGATGTTGGATCCTGTCACATTGACACGGATGTCCTGTGCAAAAGCAGATCCGGCAGCGACCAGTGCGAATCCGCTCATGCCGAGCGCGATCGCGACTTTCTTCCGCTGAAAATTCATATGGAAAACCCCCAGTGATAAATGATTGATGCCCCCCGAACGGACTGGAAGCGTCCGCTCTCCGGCACACATTGCAAAGTTACAACACCAAGTTGGCCGAAGCCAACGAAAGGCGACGATTGCTACAATGCGTACAGTGGTTTGTTGCAATTTCGCAAATTTTTCCTACATCGTGCCAATACGCATCGCGCAACTCGCTGATTTGCCTGCAGTCGTTGCCATCTATAACGCGTCCATTCCGGGCCGGATGGCCACGGCGGATACGCTGCCGGTCACGGTTTCCGACCGTGCAACATGGTTCGCGGAGTTCGATCCAACAAGGCGGCCACTGTGGGTTTTTTGCAACGCAGCAAACGACGTCGCCGGATGGTTGTCGCTGCGCTCATTCTACGGCCGTCCCGCCTACCACGCGACCGCGGAAATCGGCACCTATGTCGCGCCCGAGGCACAGCGTGCAGGCGTCGCGCAAACCCTGGTGGCGCACGCACTGCACCATGCACCGGCGCTGGGCCTGCGCACGTTACTGGCCTTCGTCTTCGGTCACAACGCACCTTCCATCGCGTTGTTCGAGCGCGCCGGTTTTGCAGGGTGGGGCCTGTTACCCGGGGTTGCGGAACTCGATGGCGTCGAGCGCGATCTCGTCATCCTGGGCAGGAGAATTCCGTGACGGATGCAAGCTGGAAGTTCATGCCCACCACCCCCGCCGACATGGGCGACCTGATGCAACTGATCGAGGCGCTGGCCGCCTACGAAAAGCTTTCGCATCTGGTCGTCGCCACTGAACGCGACTTGGCGGAGGCGCTCTTCGGCCCCCAGCCCGCCGCGGAAGCGCTGATCGTGCGGGAAGGCGGTGAAAACGGCCCTGCAATCGCCTTTGCGCTCTATTTCACCAATTTTTCGACGTTTCTGGGTCGCCGCGGACTCTGGCTCGAGGATCTGTTCGTGCGTCCCGAGCATCGCGGCCGCGGGATCGGCCGGGCCTTGCTGGAGGCGCTGGCCGCCACGGCGCGCGCACGCGGCTACGGCCGCTTCGAGTGGGCGGTCCTCGACTGGAACGCTTCGGCCATCGGTTTCTACGAACGGATGGGGGCCACGATCCTGCCGGACTGGAAGATCGCGCGGGTAACCGGCCCGGCGCTCGACCGCTTCGGCGCCAACGCGGCGTCCAGCTCCGATTGATTCGCCGGCGGGCCTGCGCCCGGGGCCGCAGCGGATAATGTCGGCCTCTGCGTGGCGCACCAAGTCGGTGCCTGCCCTCTCATAACTTTCGGATACCCTGATGCCCTTCGACGGACCCCTACCTGCATTCTCGATTCGCGCCGACTTCTGGTCGTTGCGATTCGTCGATGAGCGAGGCGAAAGCTACGCAGTACGGAAGAACGTGCCGATGCCGTTGGCGGCGATCACCGATCGCGGCGCGATGGCATCTGTCTATGCCGATGGCGGCTACGGCTATGCGGCCACCAGCGACTTGTCCCCCGCCGGTCTCGCCGCAGCACTTGAGCGCGCGGCGCAGTGGGCGCGTGCCACCGCACGTTTCGCGCTGCTCGACACGCGGACGCTGCCGATGCCCACACCGGTCGGCGAGTACACGTCGCCCGGCTTGGACGAGCCCAACCTGTCGCGCGCCGAGTGGTACGACCTGCTGGCGGAGGAGTCCCGGCAGGCGGGCTGCGACCCGCGCATCATCGACTGGGATGCGAGTGTCGAGGTGCGCACGTCCACGCAGCGGCTTGTCACCAGCACTGGCGGCGACGTAATCCAGCGTTTCCGCTTCGTGATGCCCGGCATGGCGGTGACCGCGCATGCGGACGGCGTCACGCAGCAGCGCACGCTGAACGGCTATCGCGGCATCTGCCAGCAAGGTGGCCTCGAGATCCTGAAGCGCTTCGGCTTCGCGGGCGGCGGGCGGCAGATCGCCGAAGAAGCGCTCGAATTGCTGGCAGCACCCAACTGCCCCAGCGGTGCGATGAGCGTGCTGCTGAAACCCGACCAGATGATCCTGCAGATCCACGAATCGATCGGCCATCCGCTCGAGCTCGACCGCATCCTGGGCGACGAGCGCAACTTCGCCGGCACCAGTTTCGTGACGCCGGACATGTTCGGGTCGTACCGGTATGGCTCGGACCTCCTCAACGTCACGTTCGACCCGACGCGGCCCGAGGAACTCGCGAGCTACGCCTGGGACGACGACGGCACGCGCGCGGAAAAGGCCTACCTGATCCGCAACGGCATCCTCGAGCGGCCGCTGGGCGGCGCCATCTCGCAGGCGCGCGCCAGCCTGCCCGGGGTCGCCAATTCACGCGCGGATAACTGGAACCGGCCGCCAATCGACCGGATGGCCAACCTCAACGTCGAGGCGGGCAATGCCTCCATGGACGACATGATCAGCGGCATCGAGCACGGCGTGATGATGGAGACCAATTGCTCGTGGTCGATCGACGACTCGCGCAACAAGTTCCAGTTCGGGTGCGAGCGCGCGCAACTGATCGAGAATGGCAAGTTGAAGCATGTCCTCAAGAACCCGAATTATCGCGGCATCTCGGCCAACTTCTGGCGCAACCTGGTCCGCGTCGGCAATGCCGACACGATGAAGGTGCTTGGTACCCCGTACTGCGGCAAGGGCGAGCCGTCGCAGGTGATCCGCGTGGGGCATGCCACGCCTGCGTGCGTCTTCCGCGACGTCGAAGTCTTCGGCGGGGAGGGCTGACGCGATGGAAGCCTACTTCGATGCGCTTGCCAAGGTGCTGCAAGCGTCCCTCAACGCGGGCGAGCGCTACACCGCCACGCTGGAGGCCGAGCAAACGGACTTCGTGCGGATGAACCGCGGCCGCGTGCGCCAGCCGGGCACCGTAGCGCAACGCTACCTGTACGTGCGGCTGATCCGCGGCGCGCGCCACGCGCTGCACATGACCACATTGACCGGCGACTTGGCCGTCGATGCACCGGCCGTGCGCGATGTCGTCGCCGGGTTGCGCAGCGCGTTGCCGGAACTGGCCGACGATCCGTTGCTGCTGCTGCCCACGACCGTGCAATCGTCGCGCGACATCCGCAGTGCGCCGCTGACGCCGTCGGCTGAAGTAGTCGAAGACGTGCTGAGCGCCGCCGGCGACCTCGACCTCGTCGGCATCTATGCGGCCGGCCCGGTGTGGCGCGGGTTCGCGAACTCGGAAGGCCAGCGCAACTGGCACGAGACGACGTCATTCAATCTGCAGTGGAGCCTCTATCACCGCGCGGACAAGGCGGTGAAGACAACGCACGCCGGCTTCGCATGGGATCGTGCCACGTTCCACGACAAGATGGAGAGCGCGCGCACACAATTCGCGTTGATCAGCCGCCCGCCGCGCGTGCTGGCGCCAGGCAAGTACCGCGCCTTCCTCACGCCATCGGCCATGGCGGAGATCGCGGGTCTGCTGTGCTGGGGCGGGTTCTCCGGTCGCGCGCTGGCCACGCAGCAGAGCGCGCTGGCGCGGATGCGCACCGGTCTATCGCTCGATGCCCGCGTCGAACTGACCGAAGACACCGCCAACGGCGTGGCGCCGGCATTCCAGGGCGACGGCTTCGGGCGTCCGCACGACGTGCCACTGGTGCGCGCGGGCCAACTGGTGGGCAGCCTGGTCAGCCCGCGGACATCGCTCGAATTCGGCCTCGCACAGAACGGGGCGAACGGCGGCGAGATGCCCGAGTCCCTGTCGATGGCCGGCGGCACGCTGCCGATTCACGACGCACTTGCCGCGCTGGACACCGGCCTCGCCATCGGCAACCTCTGGTACCTCAACTATTCCGACCGCCCGGCGGCGCGGATGACGGGCATGACGCGCTTCGCGACCTTCTGGGTCGAGAACGGCAAGGTCGTCGCACCGGTGGACGTGCTGCGCTTCGACGACACGCTGTTCCGGATGCTGGGCAGCAATCTCGAAGCATTGACCACCGAGACGGAACTGTCGCTCGAGTCCGCCACCTACCAATCGCGGCAGCTGGCCAGCACGCGGCTGCCCGG
>JBBQEY010000139.1:0-8685 GCA_038321425.1 Burkholderiales bacterium
CATCTATGCCGACATCCTCACGCGCAACCGCGAATCGTCCAACCAGCAGCTTTCCGCACAGCTGCAGGAGGCCAAGTGGCTGATCCGCAACGTGCAACAGCGCTTCGAGACCATCCTGCGCGTCACCCAGGCCATCGTCGAGCGGCAGCGCCGGTTCTTCGAGCACGGCGAAGTCGCGATGCGCCCGATGGTGCTGCGCGAAATTGCCGACATGCTCGACCTGCACGAGTCCACCATCTCGCGGGTCACGACGCAGAAGTACATGCTCACGCCGCGGGGCACCTTCGAGTTGAAATACTTCTTCGGCAGCCACGTGGCCACCGACACAGGCGGGGCAGCGTCGGCCACCGCCATCCGCGCGCTGATCAAGCAACTGATCGCCGCCGAGAACACCCGCGTGCCGCTGACCGACAGCCGGATTGCCGACCTGCTGGGCGAACAAGGCATCATTGTCGCAAGGCGTACGATTGCCAAATACCGGGAGGCGCTGTCCATTCCTCCCGTCAACCTGCGCAAGGCGCTGTAGAGGTCGCCCCCTTGCGCGTCGAAACCGCGGCCAAAAGCCCTTTCGCGACAGGAGAGCTTGATGAACCTGAACCTCACTGGTGTCCACCTTGATGTCACCCCCGCCATTCGTGCCTATGTGGTGGCCAAAATAGACCGTGTGAATCGCCACTTCGATCATGTGATCGACGTCAATGTGACCCTGTCCGTGGACAAGCTGCGACAAAAGTGCGAGGCCAACCTCCATGTCCGCGGCAAGGAAATCCACGCCGAGTCGGTCGACCCCGACATGTATGCCGCCATCGATGCACTGGCCGACAAGCTCGATCGCCAGGTGTTGAAGTACAAGGAAAAAGCCTCCGCCCACCGCATCGATCGCGAGACGCTCGAGCGCGAGCTGGCGGCCACACAGCCGCCTGCGGGTGCTGAATGAGGGCGCCGGGCCGCCCCAAGCACGAATACCGGAGCGCGCAGCGCGGAGGTGAAAGTCAATCGAGGGCGCCGGGCCGCCCCAAGCATGAATACCGGAGCGCGCAGCGCGGAGGTGAAAGTCAATCGAGGGCGCCGGGCCGCCCCAAGCACGAATACCGGAGCGCGCAGCGCGGAGGTGGACAAGAAACTAGGGGCGTATAATCGCCCATCGACCATACCGGCGGGGGTCAACAGCATTGACCGCCCGCCGTTTCATTTCCGGGAGTCGTTCAATGCCCGGTGCACCCCGATGAACCAGATCGCCGAACTACTGCCCGCCGCGAATATCGCGCTCGACGTTGACGTGACCACCAAGTCGCGGCTCTTCGACGCGGCTGCCGCGTTGTTTGCCGCCAGCGGCGGCCTCGACGCCCCCATGATCGCCAGCAGCCTCGGCGCGCGCGAACGGCTGGGGTCCACTGGGCTCGGCCAGGGCATCGCCATTCCCCATGGGCGCATCAAGGGCCTGCGCTCCGCCGTCGGCGCCTTCCTGCGGCTGCGGCAGCCGGTGGCCTTCGATGCCCCCGACGGCAAGCCCGTGTCGCAGGTCTTCGTGCTGCTGGTACCCGAGCAGGCCACGGACCTCCACCTGCAATTGCTGTCCGAACTGGCCCAGATGTTTTCCGAGCGGACGTTCCGCGACAAGCTCGCCACGGCCACCAGCGCCGATGACCTCGGTGCACTGTTCCGCACCTGGGAACCGGCGGCATGATGCGGCGCCTTCAAAGCGACCCACCTCCGCTCCGATGAGCGACGAGGCGGCCATGCGCCAGGTCAGCGTGCAGCGCCTGTTTGACGACAACTGCGATCGTCTGGGCATGCACTGGCAAGGCGGCCGTCAGGGCGGCAACCGTGTGCTGACCGGCGACAGCGCGTTGAAGCCCACCGTCGGCCAGGTGGGCCACATGAACCTGATCCATCCGTTTCGCATCCAGATCCTGGGCGCCGCGGAAGGCAGCTATCTCGGCAGCCTGGCGGACGACGAGCTGCAGCGTTTGATCAATCGCCTCTTCACGCCCGAACTCGTGGCCATCGTGGTGGCCAACGGCGAGAAGGTGCCGGGGTACCTGCTCGACCAGTGCAACCAGCACCACATTGCGCTCTTCACCTCGGCGCAGCCGTCGCCTCACATGGTCGACGTGTTCCGGCTGTATCTCGCGCGCGTGCTGGCCGAGTCCACCAGCCTGCACGGCGTGTTCCTCGATGTACTCGAGATGGGCGTGCTCATCACGGGTGCATCGGCGATCGGCAAGAGTGAACTGGCGCTCGAACTCATCTCACGTGGCAACGGCCTCGTGGCCGACGACATCGTCGAGCTCTTCCGGATTTCACCCGACACCATCGAGGGCCGCTGCCCGGCGGTGCTCCGCGATTTCCTCGAAGTGCGCGGTATCGGCGTGCTGAACATCCGCACCATCTTCGGCGAAACCGCGGTACGACCGCGCAAGTTGCTGAAGCTCATCGTCCACCTCGAGGACCATGGGCACGAGGCCTTCACCGAGCTCGACCGGCTGCAGGTCAACGCCACGTACCAGGATGTTTTGGACGTGCCCATCCGGAAGGTCACCATCCCTGTCGCGGCCGGCCGCAATCTCGCCGTGCTCGTCGAGGCCGCGGTGCGCAACTTCGTACTGAACCAGCGCGGCATCGACAGCACCAAGGAATTCATCGAGCGCCAGCAGAAGCTGATGGACGACGGGTCCTGACGGCCGATGGACCTGCTGCTCATCGGCGGCGTATCGGGCTCGGGCAAGAGCGTGGCGCTGGCCGCGCTCGAGGACGCGGGGTATTACGTCGTCAACAACCTGCCGGTCCCGCTGATTGCCGCAACCCTCGTGCATCTCGCGCTGGGTGGACAGCAACGCGTGGCCATTGCGCTCGACGTCAAGACCGGTCCGGGCTTACCTGGCCTCGCCGATGCGATCGCAAGCGCACGCGCCGCCGGCTGGACCGTACGCTTCGTCTATCTCGACGCCAAGGTCGACACGCTGGTCAAGCGCTTCTCCGAAACCCGCCGCCGGCACCCCTTTTCCAGCGACCAGCGCACGCTTACCGAAGCCATCGACTACGAGAGGCACCTGCTGGCCGATGCGCGCGAACTGGGCTTTGCCTTCGACACCAGCGATCTTCCCGCCGCCGCGCTGCGCGGCTGGATCAAGGACCTCATAGCCGTGGATCCCTCCACGTTGACGCTGCTGCTCGAATCCTTCGGCTTCAAGCATGGCGTGCCGCTCGACGCCGATCTCGTGTTCGATGTGCGCTGCCTGCCCAACCCGCACTACGAGCCGGCGCTAGCGCCGCTGACCGGCAGACAGGCGCCGGTGGTGGCGTTCCTGGAAGCGTTACCGCAAGTCGAGCGGATGTATGCGGACATCCATCACTTCGTCGAGAGCTGGCTGCCCGACTACGCGCGCGACAACCGCAACTACCTCACTGTCGCCATCGGCTGCACCGGTGGCCGGCACCGCTCGGTTTATATTGTCGAGCGCCTCGCCCGCGCGTTCTCGGGCCGGCAGCAGGTGCTGGTGCGCCATCGCGAACTCAACTGACGCCGCCCGCATGGCGCGTCCGCCTTCAGCACGCTTTCGATGAACGCACCCTCGACGATCACCATCGCCTTCACCGGCGCTTCGGGCATGCCGTTCGGTCTGCGGCTCCTTGAATGCGTGCTAGCCGCCGGATGCCGCGTGCATCTCCTGTACTCACCTGCCGCGCAGATCGTGGCGAAGCAGGAATGCAGCCTTGTGTTTCCGACGCAACCGCGCGAAGCCCAGCGCTTCTTCGGCGAACGCTACGGCGCCAGCGACGGGCAGTTACGCGTGTATTCGCGCGAGGACTGGATGGCGCCCGTGGCGTCGGGCTCCAATCCCGCCGACGCGATGGCCGTGTGTCCGTGCAGCATGGGCACACTGGCCGCCATTGCGGCGGGACTGGCCGACAACCTGATCGAACGCGCCGCCGACGTGATGCTGAAGGAGCGCCGCCCGCTAGTGCTGGTGCCGCGCGAGACACCGCTGTCGGTGATCCACCTCGAGAACATGACGCGCCTCGCACGTGCCGGCGCGGTGATCCTGCCGCCGGCGCCCGGCTTCTACACCAATCCGCAATCCGTCGCGGACGTGGTCGACTTCATCGTGGCGCGCGTGCTCGACCAGTTGCGCGTGGCGCATGCGCTGGTGCCGCGCTGGGGCGATGCGCCTGACGCGGGTCCGGTGCCCGGCAAGGAGAACGCCTGATGTGGCCGTTCGACCAACGCGGCCACGAGCGTGCGCCGTACACGCTGCCCCTTTTTCCACTGAAGACCGTGCTGTACCCGGGTGGCCTCCTGCCCCTCAAAGTCTTCGAACAGCGCTACATTGACATGGCCAAGGCATGCATCGCCGACAACCGGCCGTTCGGTGTGTGCCTCATCACGCAGGGCGAGGAAGTGCCGACGCCGCAAGATGCATCGCCCACGATTGCCATGGTGGGAACGCTGGCGCGGATCACCGATTGGGACATGCCGCAGTTGGGCATCCTGCAGATCGCCACGGCAGGCGGCGCGCGTTTCCAGGTCCGTGAACACGCGAAGACCGGCAGCGGTCTCGTTGAAGGCCAGGTATCGACGCTCGCCGACGAGCCCGCGATGCCGCTGGCGGAGGAATACCAACCGCTGGCGCGCCTGCTCGAACTGATCGCCACGCGCGTCGGCCCGCAGAATTTTCCGGAGCAGCGCAACTATGACGATGCCTCGTGGGTGGGGTACCGGCTGGCCGAGTTCCTGCCGCTACCGCTGACGATCAAGCAGAGCATGCTGGAGATCAACGACGCCGGCGTGCGCCTGCAGGCGTTGCAGAAATTCCTCGCGCAGCAGGGTGTGCTCTGACCACTGCGGCGGTGACGTTGTTGGCTACGTGATCGGGTGTCGCCAGCGCAGCCCCTTGAAGCGGCTGAAATCACGATCGGTGGACACCCACTCGCATCCCGCTTCGATCGCCATGGCCGCAAGATAGGCATCGGGCACGAGGTTTCCCTTCACCTCGGACTCGGTGCAAAGGCGCGCAAAGATTTCCCAATGTCGCGGTCCTGTTTCGATGCGCACGCAATTCGGCTGATCCCGCAATTGGGCGGCGAAGGCGATGGCATCGGACAGCGGGCTTGGTTGCTTGAACACCTTGGGATGCGTGACCACCCGCATGAAACCCGAAAGCACGAGATCGGATATCCCGTAACTCGTGTCACCATTGATTACCGTTTCGAGCCATCCCCGGCAGGCAGAGTGATGCGCAGACTCTTCCCGGTGCGCATAGACCAGCACGTTGACGTCGGGAAGAATCAAATCAGGTTTCCATCAGATCGAGAAGCGTCGACGAATCGTCAAGATCGACACCCGGCAAGACGCCTCCGCCCTTGAACGTTTTCAAGCGGACGGGGCGGCGCCTGGACTTGTCGGTACGGTGCGCCAGCGCGGCGCGCAAGGCGTCCTCCACGACGGCCGTCAACGTGGTGCCCTTGTCCGCAGCATGCTTCTTGGCGTCTCGCAGCAAGCGTTCGTCGAGGCGGATCGTGGTACGCATGCATCAAAGCATACTGATGACGCATCAATATGTCAAAGCGATCCGGCCCGACGGTGTCACCGAATCGACTTGCGGCAGGCGACAAGCACGCCTTCGCCACTGCCAAGATCGTCGATGCGCGTGGTGAACAGCGAGTCGCGCCTCGCCGTGTCGACAAACTGCGTCACTGCGCGGGAGGCAGGACGCAGCACGTTGTCCGCCGCGTAACACCCACCCGACGCAATCTTCGCCTTCAGGTCGTTCCAGTAGTTCAAGTACCAATCCTTGTCCGCATCCTGAAAAACGAAATCCCATGGGCCCGGGAGTTGCCGCACGAGATCGTGCGCATCGCCCAGGCGTGCGTCGATGAAGGCCTCGACGCCGGCGAGCCGGAAGTTGCGCAATGCCTCCTCGTGCCTTTCACGATCAATTTCGATCGTGGTCAGCCGACCGCCCGTCTTGGCGGCAGCCCAACCGAGCCAGATCGCCGAGTGCCCCGTGGATGTGCCCACCTCGAGCAGCCGCTTGAAGCCGTTCTTGAGCACCAGGTCATGCAACGCTTGCCCATCTTCGTAGCGCACGTTCCAGTAGTTGATGCCCTGGCTCCAGGTGTTGCGCCGTTGCTCCAGGAAGGCCTTGACGCGGGAATCAAGATCCACAGGCACCTGCGCCATCGCAGTGCGTGGCAAGGTCGCCACTGCGCCACCCCAGCCAAGCATGGCAATGCTGGACAGGGAGAATGCGCGTCGGGTTGCGTTCACTGGCTTGTTCATTTGCTTGGGCCTGCGTGTGGACAGTGGGCGGGGTCAAGCCGCGACGCGGCCGAAGAAGCGCGCGAGATGCGGCACTACCATGTCGATGGTCATCGGGTCCTGATAGAACTGGATCTGGTTGCGCCCTTCGAGCCAGACCGCCTGTTTGTTCTTCGAGGCAATCTCGTCAAACAGTCGGCGCGGGATCAGCGGCCCGCTGGCGGCGCGGTCGCTGTGCACCATCAGCACCGGCTGGTTCAGTCGCCTCAGTTGCTCGTCGATGCGGTGACCCCAGATGTCGGCCTCGCTCATGCGCGTGATGCGGTTCTCCCACAACCCTGTGTGCGCAGCGAACGGGCCGCGGTCAGCCCAGCGGTAGTAGAAGTCGTGTATCGGCTTCGCCGTGAGCAGTGCGTCGCGGTCGCTCAGGCTGACGATGGGGATGTAGTCCACTTGCCCGTTGCGCAAGAAAGCGGCCCTTGACTCCTGCGCCCGGCTGATGCGCAGAGCCACGTTCTCGGGGCCGCCCAGGTAGAGCGCCGCCGTCTCGGGCATGAGGTAGTGGCCTGCAACCAAAGACAAAGAGCGCACGCGCGGTTCATCGGCGGCGGCCTCCACCACCCAGTTGGTGCCTTGGCACACGCCGAGCAAGTGAAGTCGACCCGCATCGACTTGCGCTCGGCCTGCCAGAAAAGTCACCGCCGCACGCAGATCCTCGACCTTGGCCTGGCGGCTCTCCCAGCGCCGCGGCTCGCCGGCCGATTCCCCGTGGTACCGCGGGTCGAAGATCAGCATCGCAAAGCCTTCGCGCACCAGGCGTGAGGCGTACTGCAGCGGGGCCTGCTCCTTGACGAATGCCACCGGCCCCATCACGGCAACGGCCGGCCACGGGCCCTTGCCAGTGGGCACGAAGAGGTTTCCCACCACGTCCAGTCCGCCGCTTTTGAAAGTCACCCGTTCGACCGAGTAAGGCCCAGTGTCGATGTGCGCGCCGCCGTCCCAAGGCTGGGTGGAGAACGCTGCGCCGGGTGTGGCCGACAGGTGGGCTGGGGTCGCGGGCGCAGGACTTTGGGCCACGGCTGGCCCTGCCAAAGCGATCGCGGAGGCGCTGAGCAGGAACCGGCGCCGTTGTTCGCGTTGTCGGGTGCTGGTGTTGGAGTCGGCCTCGAAATCACAGTGCTCGTTGAATGGGGCAGTGGGCATCGCATCGACCTGTATGAAGTGGTTTACGAAGCCTGAGCATCGCCGACCGCCAGCATCCTGTAAACGCTCACTCCCGAATGCCGAACATACCTCAAGTGGATGCCAACAACGACCCTGCAACCTTTGGAGCCTGCTGCGCACTCCTTTCGCATCCGACTCGGTCGCGCGGCGCAACCGCGGAAGACCGCGCACCCCCACGTGCCTTGGGGTGAATCCACCTTCTGCATGTCATGAACTCGGCCACGTGTTTACTCGTGCGCACTTGGCTGGTCAGCCCGCCCACCGGGGCAAGACATCAAGCACAGCCAGGGTCTGGCTGTCGCGGGGCCAGTCAGTACTGACCGATAAGCGGGACATGGCGTTACGCAACTCAGCCCGTGAATCACAATTCGTGTTGCGACCGGTCGCTGTCCAAAGACGTGTCGCGCTTGCAGCCATGCCACCACATCGCACCAACCAGATTCTCGCGGTGACGTCGGCTGGCGTGGATCACGCCTGCGATGTGCAGCGGGATCAGCAGGCCCAGCGGCCAACTCAGCAGCGCATGGGCGGCAATCAACCACGCCTCGCCCCAGAACCCGTCGGTCACATAGAGGGCGCCGGTGGCAGCGGCGCCAGCGCCCAGCGCCAGCAGCATCACGACCATCCATGCGCCCAGCGGGTTGTGGTTGAGGTGGCGGGCCTCCCGGCCTTGCCACAGGGCTCGCGCGTAGTCCCAGGTAACCGTCGGCGCGCGAAAAAAGGCCGAAAAACGCGCCGAGACCGGCCCGACGAAGCCGAGCGCGAGCCGCAACAGCGCGAGAGTCAAAGCGATATAGCCCGCCGATTCGTGGAGCCGTCCGCCCTCATACGTGCCGAGCGCCGCAACCATGGCCAGCGCCAGCCCCCCGTGCAGCAGGCGCTGCCACTTTGGCCAAACACGCACCCAAGCCATCGAGGCAATCAGCGCGGGCTGGTCGGGACGGGCGCAAGCGTTACCGGATGGAAATATGCCTCGACACGCTGGCCCTTGTCGTTGATCGCATAGACTTCGTAGCAGCCACCGTCTTCCTTGACGCGCCGTACCGTCCACCCGCGCTGGGTGAGTTGCTTCTCCAGTGTTTCAATCGGCTGCCAGCCCGCCTTGGGGCCGGAGTCGCAAGTGGCCAGGCCGGTGGCGGAGACACTGGAGCAGACCGCGAGGGTCATGGCCGCCAGCAGGCTCTCGATTCGGTTATTCA
>JBBQEY010000140.1:0-8629 GCA_038321425.1 Burkholderiales bacterium
GCGGACATGAACGGGGAGCTTTAAGCTCCCCGTTTGTTTGTTATAGTCGGGTCATAACAACAGTTCCGGGGCTGCGGGAGAACGCGTGAATTACAACTGGAACTGGAAAGTCTTCTGGGACATGGCCGCGGACGGCACCGGCACCTGGGGGATGACGTTGTTCTACGGTGTGTTGTGGTCGCTGGCCGCGGCGTTGTGCGCCGGCATCATCGCCTTCGTGCTCGGTTCCATGCTGGGCGTGATGCGCACCACGCCCAACAAGTGGGCAGTCCGCATCGGCAATGCGTACGTCGAACTCTTCCGCAACATCCCGCTGCTGGTCCAGCTCTTCCTCTGGTTCTTCGTGTTGCCCGAGCTCCTGCCGAAGGGCATCGGCGATGCCATCAAGCAGATGCCACCACCTTGGGCGTCGTTCGTCCCGGCGGTGATCGGGCTTGGCCTTTTCACCGCCGCGCGAATCAGTGAACAGGTCAAGGCCGGCATCCAGTCGCTGCCCCGCGGACAGTTGTTCGCGGGCACGGCGCTGGGGCTGACGCTGCCGCAGACGTATCGCTTCGTACTGCTGCCGATGGCCTACCGGATCATCCTGCCGCCGCTGACCTCCGAAACGATGAATCTCATCAAGAACACTTCGGTGGCGCTGACGATCGGCCTGCTTGAACTCACTGCCGCCGCGCGTTCGCTGCAGGAATTCACGTTCCAGGTGTTCGAGGCCTTCACCGCCGCGACGCTGATCTACATCCTGGTCAACCTGTGCGTGGTCATGTTCATGCGCTGGCTCGAGAAATCGGTGGCGGTGCCGGGCTTCATCAGCCCGGCCGCAGTCGGCGGGGCACATTGACCATGGGCGATTTCGATTTCGATGTCATCCAGCGCTCCATCGGCTACCTGTTCCGCGAGGGCATGACCTTCACGCTGACGCTCACCGCGTTGGCGGCGGGCGGTGGCATCATCCTCGGCACGCTGCTGGCGATGATGCGGCTGTCGTCGTATAAGTGGCTGTCGGTGCCTGCCACCGCGTACGTCAACCTGATCCGGTCGATCCCGTTGCTGCTCGTGATCTTCTGGTTCTACTTCCTCGTGCCCTACATCGGCGCGTGGATCATCGGCTCGCCCACGCCCATCAGGGTCGGCGCCTTCGCGTCGTCGGTGATCACGTTCACGCTGTTCGAGGCCGCGTACTACTCCGAGATCATGCGGGCAGGCATCCAGTCGATCTCGCGCGGGCAGATCTCCGCCGGCTATGCGATCGGCCTCAATTACTGGCAGACGATGGCCACCGTGGTGCTGCCGCAGGCGTTCCGTAACATGGTGCCGATCCTGCTGACGCAGACGATCATCCTGTTCCAGGACACGTCGCTCGTGTACGTGCTCTCGATCACCGATTTCCTCGGCGCCGCGTCCAAGGTGGCGCAGCGTGACGGACGGCTGGTGGAGATGTACATCTTTGCCGCGCTGGTTTACTTCCTGATCAGCTTCGGCCTGTCGCAGGTCGTCAAACGGCTGCAGCAGAAGATCGCCATCGTTCGCTGAACCTCCGCGCAGCCCACCACGCGCTACCCGACGTCAGGACCGCATCATGCCGATGATTGAAATGAAGGACGTTTCGAAGTGGTACGGCAGCTTCCAGGTACTCACCGACTGCACGACCAAGGTCGAGAAGGGCGAGGTCATCGTGGTCTGCGGCCCGTCAGGTTCCGGCAAGTCGACGCTGATCAAGGTGGTCAATGCACTCGAGCCTTTCCAGAAGGGCGATATCTTCGTCGACGGCATCCACGTCAACGATCCCAAGACCGACCTGCCGAAGCTTCGCGCGCGCGTCGGCATGGTGTTCCAGAACTTCGAGCTGTTCCCGCATCTCACGATCACGCAGAACCTCACGCTGGGCCAGATCAAGGTGCTGGGCCGCAGCCAGGACGAGGCGGTCGTGCGCGGCCTGAAGTACCTCGACCGGGTGGGCCTCATCGAGCAGAAGGACAAGTTTCCCGGCCAGCTCTCCGGCGGCCAGCAGCAGCGCGTGGCGATCGCCCGTGCACTGTCGATGGATCCGATCTGCATGTTGTTCGACGAACCCACGTCGGCGCTCGACCCGGAAATGGTCAACGAGGTGCTGGACGTGATGGTGGGACTGGCCAAGGAAGGGATGACGATGATGTGCGTCACCCACGAAATGGGCTTCGCCCGCAAGGTGGCCAGCCGCGTCATTTTCATGGACAAGGGCTTCATCGTCGAGGACGCCACCAAGGACGATTTTTTCGGCCAGCCGCGCTCCGAGCGGGCGCAGCAATTCCTGGCCAAGATCCTCCACCACTGACGCCACGCTGGCGTGCACCGCGATGACGGTGCCCTTCCCGCCGGGTGGAGTTACCGACGCGGTCGCGCGTCCGACGGCCGAAGCGATGAGCCGGCATTTGTAGGGCGTCGTCGTTCCCCCGCCAACCGCGCTTTAGGGCGTGCGCGGCATGCGATAATCGCCCTTTGCATGCCCCATTAGCGATGGACAAACTCCTCTCGCTGGCGGGCCGTTCGGCGCTGTCGCCGTTCCGCCTGGCCAAGCTGCTGCAACGTCTCTCGCAGGTCCGCCCCACGCACGCCGTCGCCGGGTTGCAGGCCACCCACCGGCATTTCATCGAACTGGCGCGACCACTTACTGCCGATGAACGCCGCACGCTCGACGACCTGCTGACGTACGGCGAAGTCTCGGCGGACGTGAACACCGCACCGCAGGCCAGCTGGCTGGTGGTGCCGCGGCCCGGGACGATCTCGCCATGGTCGTCAAAGGCCACCGACATTGCGCGCAATTGCGGACTCGATGGGGTGCGCCGCATCGAGCGTGGTGTCGCGTTCGACGTCGAGACCGTGAATGGCGTGCCACTGCATGCGGATGACCAGGCCGCCTTGCTGCCGCTCATCCACGACCGGATGACCGAAGCGGTGCTGTTCGACGTTGACGCCGTGCAGGCGTTGTTCGCGCATGTGCCGCCGCCGCCAATGACAATGATCCCGCTGCACAGTGGCGGCAAGGCGGCGTTGCTCGTGGCCAACACCGCGCTGGGTCTCGCGCTGGCGCCGGACGAAATCGACTATCTCGACATGCATTTCCGGCGACTGCAGCGCGACCCGACGGATGTTGAACTGATGATGTTCGCGCAGGCCAATTCCGAGCATTGCCGGCACAAGATCTTCAACGCCGACTGGATCGTCGACGGCGTGCCACAGCCGCTGAGTCTTTTCGCCATGATTCGGGAGACGCATCGTGCCCATCCGGCCGGAACCGTCGTCGCGTACTCCGACAATGCGGCGGTGATGGAAGGCGCCACCGTCGCCCGGTTCTATCCGCGCGAGGGTGGCCGCTACGGTGCCGCAGATGAACTGACGCATACGCTGATGAAGGTGGAGACGCACAATCACCCGACGGCCATCGCGCCATTTCCCGGCGCAGCCACCGGCGCGGGCGGCGAGATCCGCGACGAGGGCGCCACCGGCATCGGTGCGAAACCCAAGGCGGGTCTCAACGGATTCTCCGTGTCGCACCTGCGCGTCCCTGGATTGCCGCAGCCGTGGGAAGGTGCCATCGCCGGCAGTCCGCCGCCGGTGGGCAAGCCCGAGCGCATCGCATCGGCCTTCACCATCATGCAGGACGGCCCGATTGGTGCCGCCGCGTTCAACAATGAATTCGGCCGGCCCAATCTTGCCGGCTATTTCCGCACGTTCGAGCAATTCGTCGGCGGCGAGTGGCGCGGCTATCACAAGCCGATCATGCTGGCCGGCGGCGTGGGCAACATCCGCGCCGACCACACGCACAAACATCCGTTACCCGCAGGCACGCTGCTGATCCAGTTGGGCGGGCCCGGCATGCTGATCGGCATGGGCGGCGGCGCTGCATCGTCGATGGCCACCGGCGTCAACACCGCAGACCTCGATTTCGATTCCGTCCAGCGCGGCAATGCCGAGATGGAGCGCCGTGCGCAGGAGGTGATCGACCGTTGCTGGCAACTGGGCGCGGCTAATCCGATCCTCTCGCTGCACGACGTCGGTGCCGGCGGACTCTCCAATGCCTTGCCCGAACTGGTACACGGTGGCGACGCCGGCGGCACCTTCCATCTTCGCGCCATTCCCAGCGAGGAGTCGGGCATGGCGCCGCGCGAGATCTGGTGCAACGAGGCGCAGGAACGCTACGTACTGGCCATCGCGCCCGATGCGTTGCCCACGTTTACCGCGCTATGCGCGCGCGAACGGTGTCCGTTCGCCGTGGTGGGGACCGCGAACGCCGAAGGCCATCTGCAGGTGGCTGATGCGCTCTTTGCCAACCATCCGGTGGATGTGCCGCTCGACGTGATTCTCGGCAAGGCCCCGAAAATGCTGCGCGACGTGCAGCATGCATCGCGGGCGTTGCCACCGCTCGACCTGACGGGGATCACGGTGCGCGAGGCCGCGTATCGCGTGTTGCAGTTGCCCGCCGTGTCCGACAAGACGTTCCTGATCACGATCGGCGATCGGACGGTGGGCGGCTTGTGCGCGCGCGACCCGATGGTCGGGCCGTGGCAGGTGCCGGTGGCCGACGTCGCGGTGACGCTGATGGATTTCACCGGTTTTGCTGGAGAGGCGATGGCGGTCGGCGAGCGCACGCCGCTGGCCCTGATCAATGCGCCCGCATCCGGACGCATGGCGGTGGCGGAGGCCATCACCAACATCGCCGCCGCACCGATCGCGAAGCTGGCAGACATCAAGCTTTCCGCCAACTGGATGGCCCCGGCCGGGCATCCCGGCGAGGATGCCGCGCTGTACGACACGGTGCGCGCCGTGGCCATCGATACGTGCGTGCAGCTCGGACTGTCCATTCCCGTCGGCAAGGATTCGATGTCGATGCGTACGACGTGGACCGACGGCGAAGGCGACAAGGCCGTGACTGCGCCGATCTCGCTGGTCGTGTCGGCCTTCGCACCAGTCGTGGATGTGCGCCACACGCTGACGCCATGGCTGCCCCAGGATGCAGGCCCGTTCTGCCTCGTGCTGATCGACCTCGCGGGCGGGCAACGCCGGTTGGGTGGCTCCGCGCTGGCGCAGGTCTTCGGGCAACTCGGCAACGACGCGCCGGATCTCGACGATCCGCAACAGCTCGCCGCGTTCTTCGCGTTCGTCCAGCATCACGCGAAGCAAGGCGAGATTATTGCCTATCACGACGTGGCCGACGGTGGCCTGTTCGCCGCGCTGGCCGAGGTGGCGTTCACCAACCACTGCGGCCTCGACATCACGCTCGATGGCATCGCCGCGGGCACGCTGCCCGCACTCTTTGCCGAGGAACTGGGCGCCGTTGTGGCCGTGCGTGCCGACGCCGCCGCCGCCCTGGTGCGCGCCACGCAGGATGTGGGGCTTGTTTCCGCCATCGTCGGTACGCGCAACGCCACCGACCGCCTGACAATCGTCCATCGTGGCACGGTGGTGCTGGATGAGGCGCGTGTCGACCTGCAGCGCGCGTGGTCGGCGACGTCGCATGCGATGCAGATGGCGCGCGACAACCCGGCCGTCGTGGCGCAGGAATACGACGCCTTGAACGACGTCACCGCACCGGGCATGGCGCCGCGCATGACTTTTGATGCCGATGCCGACATCGCCGCACCCTTCATCGCCACCGGGGTGCGGCCGCGCATCGCGATCCTGCGCGAGCAGGGCGTCAACGGCCAGGTGGAAATGGCCGCGGCCTTCGATCGTGCCGGGTTCGCGGCCTTCGACGTCCACATGAGCGACCTGGCGCAGGGTCGGCACTCGCTCGCGGAATTCAACGCCTTCGTGGCCTGCGGCGGCTTTTCGTTCGGCGACGTGCTCGGCGCGGGCGAGGGCTGGGCCAAGTCCATCCGCTTCAATCCGCGGCTCTACGACGGCTTCGCCGCGTTCTTCGCGCGTTCGGACGTCTTTGCGCTCGGCGTGTGCAACGGGTGCCAGATGATGAGCAACCTGCGCGACCTGATTCCGGGGGCCGCGGCGTGGCCACGGTTCCTGCGTAACCGCTCGGAACAGTTCGAAGGACGGCTGACGCTGCTGGAGGTGATGCCGTCACCGTCGTTGTTCTTCAAGGGCATGGAAGGCAGCCGCCTGCCGGTGGTGACCGCGCACGGTGAAGGCTTTGCAGCCTTTGCCGATGCCGCCGCGCTGGCCGCCGCGCAGCCGCTGGTGTCGCTGCGCTACATCGACGCGCGCGGCGCGCCGACCGAACAGTATCCGTGGAATCCCAACGGCTCGCCGCAAGGCATCACCGGGCTCACCACGCCCGACGGCCGCTATACAATCCTGATGCCGCATCCGGAGCGCGTGCATCGCAGCGTGCAGATGTCGTGGCATCCACCCGGATGGGGGGATGCATCGCCGTGGATGCGGATGTTCCGCAACGCGCGCGTGTGGCTTGACTGAACGGAGGCACGCAGTGACCTTGACGGTTTACGCAATAGACGGCATCACGCCCGTCGTCGACCCCACTGCCTACGTACACCCGTCGGCGGTGCTGATTGGCGATGTGATCATCGGCCCCGGAGTCTATGTCGGCCCGTGTGCCAGCCTGCGCGGCGACTTCGGGCGCCTCGAGGTCCGCGCGGGCGCGAACGTGCAGGACTCGTGCGTGATGCACGGCTTTCCCGGCACCGATACGATTGTCGAGGAAGACGGTCACATCGGCCATGGCGCCGTCCTGCATGGTTGTATCGTGCAACGCAATGCATTGGTGGGCATGAACGCCGTCGTCAACGACAACGCGGTGATCGGCGAATCGGCGATGGTCGCCGCGATGGCCTTCGTGAAGGCCGGCTTCGTCGTCCCGCCGCGTATGCTGGTGGCCGGCGTGCCGGGCAGGCTGATTCGCGAACTCACCGACCAGGAACTCGCGTGGAAGATCGAGGGCACGCAGAGTTACAAGGACCTCACGCGCCGCAGCATCGCCTCGATGACCGCCACCACGCCATTGTCAGCACCGGAGGCCCATCGTCCGCGCATCGACGTGGGGGACCTGAAGCCGCTGTCGGTGCTGAAGACGGGGAGTTCATCATGAACAAGCGCGTGTCTTTCGCGCTGGTGCTGGCGTTGTGGGGTGCGTCGGCGACCGCGGCGCTGCCCGACGCCGGACCGCTACCGCTGCCGCCGGCCAATCCCGTCGCGTTCACGCCGCCCCCGGAGACCGCAATCCCGGATTCGCCGCTGGGCGACATCATCCGGTTCGGCAAGGATGTGTTCGTCAACACGCAGAAGTATGCGAAGAAGTACGTCGGCAACGGACTCAATTGCGTCGATTGCCATCTCGACGCGGGGCGCAAGGCCGGGTCGGCGCCGCTCTGGGCAGCCTATGTCGCGTACCCGGCATTCCGCGACAAGACGAAACAGGTGAACACCTTCGTCGAGCGCCTCGATGGATGCTTCCGCTACTCGATGAACGGCACGATGCCGCCGCTCAACAGCGAGGTGATCACCGGGTTGACCGCATATTCGTTTTTTCTGGCGACGGGCGCGCCGGTGGGCGCGCATCTCGCGGGCCGCGGCTACCCCGCCGTGGCAACCGCCCCGCTGCCGCCGGATGCCGCGCGCGGCAAGACCGACTACGCGACGCATTGCGCGGCGTGCCATGGCGCGACGGGGCAGGGACTGAAATCGGGTGCCGTGTATTCGTTTCCGCCGGTGTGGGGACGCGACTCCTACAACGGCGGCGCCGGCATGCACACCATCGCGACGGCCGCCGCCTTCATCAAGGCCAACATGCCGATGGGGCAGGGCAACACGCTTACCGATCAGCAGGCGTGGGACCTGGCGGCGTTTATCAACGCGCAGCCGCGGCCGCGCGATCCGCGCCTCAAGCCCAAGGTCCCGTAAAGTACGTAGGCGAGGCTTTCAGCCTCGCGGGTTCAATGCGGCGCAAAACCTGCGAGGCTGAAGCCTCGCCTACAGAATCCCCGCGCCTCGCCTACAGAAACCCCGCGCCTCGCCTACAGAAACCCCGACGCCGCGCCTGCTAGAACCCTGCGGCGTGACCGTCGCGCCGCGAGTCCGATGCGGCGACATAACCGTCGGGCATGCGCACGATGAATTGTCCGGCGCCGAAATCCATGTACGGATCGGGCACGGACGAGAGCCTGTGGCCCATCGCGATCAGCCCGTCGCGCAATTGCGATGCCGCCGACCCTTCGAGATCGATCGACTGGTCCGCATTGACCTTCCAGCGCGGCGCATCGAGCGCCGCCTGCGGATTCGCCGAGAAGTCGAGCAGCCGCATCAGCGTCTGCACATGGCCCGGCGGCTGGATCGGACCGCCCATCACGCCGAAGGCCGCGAGCGGCGCGCCATCGCGCGTCAGGAAGCCGGGGATGATCGTATGGTACGGACGCTTGCCTCCGCCCACCTCGTTGGCATGCCCGGCTTGCAGCGAAAACGCGCAGCCGCGATTCTGCAGGCTGATACCGGTGCCCGGCACCACGACGCCCGACCCGAAGCCCATGTAGTTCGACTGGATCAGCGACACCATCATCCCGTCCTGGTCGGCGGCGCAAAGGTACACGGTGCCGCCGCGGGGTGGTTCGCCCGGCCCGAAGTCCTGCGCGCGGCGCGGATCGATCAACCGCGCGCGCGACGCAAGGTAGGCGGGGTCCAGCAA
>JBBQEY010000141.1:0-8575 GCA_038321425.1 Burkholderiales bacterium
CACCTTGTTGCCGGCCCAGTTCTGCATGTCGCGCCCCTGCACCCGCACCTGCGGCGTGTAGACGAACGTTTCGCCGCCGGCGCGGCTCGCGGCGTACTGCTTTGCCGTGAACTGTGCGCTGGCAAAGCGATCCTTCCACCCCAGCCGGTCCCAGTAGTCGACATGGAAGGTCAGCACCGACGCCTGCGGGGCGGGTGGCGCCACCGGAAAGCGCGACGAAAGCCAGCGATCGGCAGGCGGACAGCTGTCGCAGCCTTCGGAGGTGTACAACTCGACTAGCGGAAGGACTTTCGGTCCGCTTGCCGCCTCGCACACGGCGGCGCGGGCGAGCGCGGGTACGCCCGATGCCGCAATGCACACCGCCGCCATCATGATGCCGCGCAGTCGTGTTGTCATGACCGGTGAGTCGAAACAGGGTTGCGTGGAATTACAACGCCATCGTGCTAGCATTTCTGACGCGGCGCAGCTTGCACCATCTTCACCGGCGCGAGACGGGAACCGAACCCGCACCCAAGGGAGGTCACGATGGGCATCATGGGCATCATTGCAATGATCGTGGTTGGTTTCATCGTTGGCGTGCTGGCGCGATTCCTGTACCCCGGCGCCGTATCGATGGGCTTCTGGATGACCACGCTGATCGGCATCGGCGGTTCCCTCGTTGGCGGTGTCATCGGCAGCATCCTCTTCAAGTCGCCCGACGGCCGGTTCCATGCCGCCGGCTGGATCCTTTCGATCGTCGGCAGTATCAGTCTCATCTGGCTCTACCTCAATTACCTGCGTTGAGCGGAACGGCGGTCGCAAGGCCGCTTGACGCCGCATCCGGCGCGCAGGGTCAGGCCAGCAAATTCGTGCCAAGCTCGCGCGCGGCGCTGTGCAGCTCGGGCAGGAAGCGGCGCGTGAGTTCCGGGATCGTGATGCGCGATGCCTGCGTGCCGATGTTCATCGCGGCGACCACGCGGCCGGAGAGGTCGCGCACCGGGACGGCGATCGAGCGCAGCCCGAGCTCCAGCTCCTGGTCGACCACGGCGTGGTCGTCCGCGGCCACGCGCCCGATCGCCGCACGCAGTTTCGCCGGTGCGATGATCGTGCGGTCGGTATGGGCGATCAGCTTGACGCGATCGAGATACGCCGTCAGTTCGGCGGGCGGCAGCGCAGCTAGCAGCACGCGCCCCATCGACGTGCAGTAAGCCGGCAGCCGCGTGCCGATGGAGAGATCCACCGACATGATCCGGCGCATCGTCGATGACCGCGCGACATAGAGGATCTCGTCCCCTTCGAGCAGCGCAATCGACGATGATTCATGCAGCACGTCACTGACGCGATCGAGCAGCGGCTGTGCGGCGGATGCGAGCGTGGTGGACGAGAGATACGCATGCGAAAGCCCGAGGATCTTCGGCTTCAACGAAAAACTTCTGCCGTCGTCGGCGCCGACGTAGCCCAACTTGGCCAGCGTATACAGGCAGCGGCGGACCGCCGCCCGCGGGATCCCGGTGCGGTGCGACAGCTGCGAGATCGTGAGGCTGCGCTTCTGCTGCGTGAAGCCGCGTACGACGGCCAGGCCGCGCGCGAGCGACGTCATGAAGTTGGGGTCGCCGCTCATCTGCTCGATGGCGGCGGCCGCGGACATCCCGCCCGCCTGACCTCCGGCATCGACGGGCGACGCCCTGTCGGTGGATAGCGTGGCAGAAGCCCCCTTCGCCGCACCGCGGCGCGGTGCGCGCACAGGCGCCGCAGGCGTCACCGCCACAGCAGGGCTTGCAAGGCTTGGGGCGCGTTTCTTCATCAGAGCAGAATGCGGGTTCAGGTTTCAATCACCATACCCTTTGTTCGTTAAACGCACAACATTTCGATAATCGCACTTGACCGGGTGTCATGACTGGCATAACGTCCGGTTCGTTGAACGCACCGCAAAGCGTTAATCGAACAAACTCGATTTCCACCGCCCGGCCCCGCGCGCAGCGGCCGAAAGAAGGCGCGCCCGGTGAACATCAAGGCCAGGACACCCGGTGGGGCAGCAATGCAGCGACCGGCGCGTTCGTTTCTACCAAGGGCAGCGCGCGCTTCTACAAGACCGGTTCGTATTTCGACGATGCGCCGTGGCGGCGCGAACCCGGCGGGGGTCCGGTGCTGATCAACATGATCCACGAGATTGGCAACCTGCGCTCGCTGTACGGCGAGATCGTGTCGGTGCAGGCGGCTGCGTCGTCCGTCACGCGGCATCACGCGGCGGCGGTTACAACAGCATGAAAACAATGAAAACGGAGGTCGGCATCGTCGGCGCCGGACCCGCCGGCTTGCTGCTGTCGCACCTGCTGCATCTGGCCGGCACCAGCTCGATCGTGCTGGAAAGCCGGTCACGCGCGTATGTCGAGCAGCGCGTGCGCGCCGGCGTGCTCGAACAGGGCACCGTCGACCTGCTGACGCAGTCCGGACTGGGCGACCGGCTTCATCGCGAGGGCCTCCGCCATCACGGCATCGAACTTCGCTTCGGCGGGCAGGGCCACCGGATCGATATGGCCGCACTCACCGGCGGCCGCGCGATCGTCGTCTATGGCCAGCAGGAAGTGGTGAAGGACCTGATCGCGGCGCGCGTGGCCGCGGACGGTACGCTGCTCTTCGGCTTATCCGACCTTACCCTGCATGACATCGATTCGTCGTCCCCCTCCATACACTGCCGGCACGATGGCGACGACTTGACCGTGCGCTGCGACATCATCGCCGGCTGCGACGGCTTTCATGGCGTGTGCCGCGATGCAATTCCCGCGGGCATCCTGAAGGTGTTCGAGCGCACCTACCCGTTCGCGTGGCTAGGCATTCTGGCCAAAGCCCGGCCGACGCACGAGGAGCTGATCTACGCGTACCACGAGCGCGGGTTCGCGCTCTACAGCATGCGCTCGCCCGAGATCACGCGCCTCTACCTGCAGGTACCTCCTGACGAGGCCATCTCGCACTGGCCCGACGACCGCATCTGGACCGAGCTGCGCACGCGCCTTGAAACCGACGATGGCTGGAAACTCGAGGAAGGGCCGGTGCTGGAGAAGGGCATCACCGGCATGCGCAGCTTCGTCACCGAGCCGATGCAGTTCGGCCGGCTGGTTCTGGCTGGCGATGCGGCGCACATCGTGCCACCGACCGGCGCCAAGGGCATGAACCTGGCGATCGCCGACGTGCGCGTGCTGGCCCACGCGCTCACCCGCTATTTTGGCGATGGCCGCGATGACCTGCTGGCTGCGTACTCGCAAACGTGCCTGACGCGCATCTGGCGCGCCGAGCATTTTTCCTGGTGGATGACATCGATGCTCCACACTTTTCCGGACGACGATGCCTTCGGCGGCCGGCTGCAACGTTCCCAGCTCGACTACGTTGTCCGCTCCACGGCCGCGTCGACGAGCCTGGCTGAAAACTATGTCGGCCTGCCCTTCACCGAACCCTGATCAGGACAACCCTTCATGATCGACAAGATCGTTCCCTCCATCGCCGCCGCCGTGGCGGACATCCGCGACGGCGCCACCGTGATGATCGGGGGCTTTGGCACCGCGGGCATGCCTTCGGAGCTGATCGACGCGCTGATCGCCCAGGGCGCGCGCGAACTCACCATCGTCAACAACAATGCGGGCAACGGCGAAACCGGCATCGCGGCATTGCTAAAGGCACGGCGCGTGCGCAAGATCATCTGCTCGTTCCCGCGGCAGACCGATTCGCAGGTGTTCGACGGACTGTATCGCGCGGGTGAGCTCGAGCTCGAGCTCGTCCCGCAAGGCAACCTCGCCGAACGCATCCGCGCCGCAGGTGCAGGCATCGGTGCGTTTTTCTCGCCCACCGGCTTCGGCACGCTGCTGGCCGAAGGCAAGGAGACGCGCGAAATCAACGGCCGCAACTACGTGCTGGAGTACCCGATCCACGCGGACTTTGCGCTGATCAAGGCGGACCAAGGCGATCGCTGGGGTAACCTTGTGTATCGCAAGGCGGCGCGCAACTTCGGGCCGATCATGGCGTCCGCGGCCAAGTGCACGGTCGCGCAGGTCCGCGCAGTGGTGCCGCTCGGCGGCCTCGACCCTGAGGCCATTGTCACGCCAGGCATTTTCGTCGCGCGTGTAGTGCCCGTCACCAGCGCTGCCGCGATGTGCGCGCCGCAAGCCGCGGCCTAGAGGTGACCCCAATGAGGGAGATGACGATGCAACGCTTCACCCGTGACCAAATGGCGGCCCGCGTCGCGCGCGACATCCCCGAAGGCGCTTACGTCAACCTCGGCATCGGCGCGCCCACGATGGTGGCCAACCACCTGCCGCGCGACCGCGAGATCTTCCTGCACAGCGAGAACGGCTTGCTGGGCATGGGTCCCGCTCCCGCGCCGGGTGAAGAGGATCCCGATCTCATCAATGCCGGCAAGCAGCCGGTGACGCTGCTGACCGGCGGCGCCTATTTCCACCATGCCGACTCGTTCGCGATGATGCGCGGCGGCCACCTCGACTTCTGCGTGCTGGGCGCGTTCCAGGTCTCTGCAGCCGGCGATCTCGCCAACTGGCACACCGGCGGCAAGGACGCGATACCTGCCGTCGGCGGCGCGATGGATCTCGCCATCGGCGCCAAGAACGTGTTCGTGATGATGGATCACCAGACCAGGTCCGGCGAAAGCAAGATCGTCGCGACGTGCAGCTATCCCGTCACCGGCCTCGCCTGCGTCAACCGCATCTTTACCGACCTCGCCGTGATCGATGTCACGCGCAATGGCCTTGTCGTGATCGACCTCGCGCTCGGCCTCGACTTCGCCGAACTGGCGCGCCTCACCGGTGTTCCGCTCACCAATGGTCTTGCCGCCTCGACCTCGGCCTGACCTCCGCCTGACCTCCAAGGACCCTTCGCCATGCCCGAAGCCTTCATCTGCGACGCCATCCGCACCCCGTTCGGACGCTATGGCGGCGCCCTGGCCCATGTTCGACCGGACGACCTTGGTGCGCTGCCGATCAAGGCGTTGATGGCGCGCAACGCCGGTGTCGACTGGACCGCGGTGGACGATGTCATCGTTGGGTGTGCCAACCAGGCCGGCGAGGACAACCGCAACGTCGGGCGCATGGCCTTGCTGTTGGCCGGCTTGCCCGACGTCGTGCCGGGCAGCACGATCAACCGGCTGTGCGGCTCGAGCCTCGATGCCATCACGATCGCCGCGCGGGCGATCAAGTGCGGCGAAGCGTCGCTGATGATTGCCGGCGGCGTCGAGAGCATGACGCGCGCGCCGTTCGTGCTGGCCAAGGCGGACAGCGCGTTCTCGCGCGCCGCGAAGATCGAGGACACCACGATCGGCTGGCGTTTCGTCAATCCGCTGATGAAGGCGAAGTACGGCATCGAGTCGATGCCCGAGACGGCCGAAAACGTGGCGCAGCAGTTCACTATCAATCGCGCCGACCAGGATGCGTTCGCCCAACGCAGCCAGGACCGCGCGGCGGCCGCCATTGCCGCCGGGCGCCTGGCCGAGGAAATCGTCCCCGTCACGCTGCCTGCGAAGAAGGGCGACGCGGTCGTGTTCGCGCAGGACGAGCATCCGCGCGCCACGACACTGGAAGCGCTGGCCACGCTGAAAGGCATCGTGCGGCCCGATGGCACCGTCACCGCCGGCAACGCGTCCGGCGTCAACGACGGCGCCTGCGCCGTGCTGATTGCATCGGACGACGCGATTCGCCGCTTCGGTCTCACGCCACGCGCGCGCATCGTGGCCGGTGCCGCCGCCGGCGTGGCGCCGCGGATCATGGGCTTCGGCCCGGCCCCTGCTTCGCGCCGCGCGCTGGCGCTGGCCGGCCTCGCCATCGGGCAGATGGATGTCATCGAACTGAACGAGGCGTTTGCCGCGCAGGCGCTGGCGGTGACGCGTGACTTCGGCCTTGCCGACGATGCGCCAAACGTGAATCCCAATGGCGGCGCGATCGCCTTGGGGCATCCGCTCGGTGCCAGCGGCGCGCGCCTTGTCACCACCGCGATGTATCAGCTGCAGCGCACCGGTGGCCGCCACGCGCTTGCCACCATGTGCATCGGCGTCGGCCAGGGTATCGCGCTGATCATCGAGCGCGTCTGAAGCGCATTGTCACGCATCACTGCTTCGCAATCTCCCCCCATCACGAGACTCCGCCATGTCCACGAAACCTGCCACCACCTCCGTCGCCGGCTACCGCCGCAACGACCGCGGCACGCAACCCGATCTCCTGTATCCCCCCTATGCCTCGACGGTGAAGCGGGCGCCCTCGCATCCGCTGGTGCTGCTACCCGCGTCATTGTCGGAAGTGACGGGACCGGTGTTCGGTCACGACGTGCTGAAGGCCAACGACCACGACCTCACCAAGCAGCATGCGGGCGATCCGATCGGCGAGCGCATTGTCGTCTCGGGACGCGTGCTCGATGCCAACGGCCGGCCCGTCACCAACACGCTGGTGGAGGTGTGGCAGGCCAACGCCGCAGGCCGGTATCCGCACCAGCGCGACCAGCACAACGCACCGACTGATCCCAATTTCACGGGCGCGGGCCGCACGCAGACGGACAGCGAAGGCCGCTATCGTTTCGTCACGATCCGTCCGGGCGAATATCCGTGGCGCAATCACTACAACGCCTGGCGGCCTGCGCACATCCATTTCTCGCTGTTCGGCCCGGCGTTTTCGACACGCCTCGTCACGCAGATGTATTTTCCCGGCGACCCGCTGCTCGACTACGACCCGATGGTCACCAGCATTCCGGACGAGCGCGCGCGTCGGCGCCTCGTCTCCGTGTTCGACTGGGAAACGACGATCCCCGAGCAGGCACTGGGGTACAAGTTCGACATCATTCTCCGCGGCCGCGACGAAACGCCGATGGAAAATTACCTGCCCGCGAGGCGCTGAACCATGAGCTTGCAGACCACCTCGTCGCAAACCGTCGGCCCGTACCTGCATATAGGACTCACCTGGCTGATCAACGCCGACCTCACGGGCCCCGGCATCACCGGCGACCCGATCACGATCGAAGGAAGCATCACCGACGGCGATGGCAAGCCTGTCAACGATGCGTTGGTCGAAATCTGGCAGGCCAACGCGGCCGGCCGCTACGCGCACCCGGAAGACACGCGCAACCTGCCGCTCGAAGCGGGGTTCCGCGGCTTCGGCCGCGTGCCCACCGATGCAGCAGGCATGTTCCGCTTCACCACGATCAAGCCGGGACGCGTGCCCGGCGAAGGCGGCGTGCTGCAGGCGCCGCACATCAACGTGACGATCTTCATGCGCGGCATGCTGGCGCATCTTTGCTCGCGCATCTATTTCCCGGATGATCCCGCCAACGCCACAGACCCGGTGCTGGCACGCGTTGTCGCCGACCGGCGCGGCACGCTCTTCGCGCAGCCCATCGCGGGCAAGGCATCGGCGCTGGTGTGGAACGTGCGCTTGCAGGGCGCGGGCGAAACGGTATTCTTCGACGTCTGACCACGGCCTGCCCCCGGCAGGCTCCTCTTCGACCTCGCCATGCCCTTCGCCGACCTCGCCGACATCCGCCTGCACTACCGCTTCGACGGCGCGCCATCCGCGCCGGTGCTGGTCCTGTCCAATTCGCTGGGCACGGATCTGCGCATGTGGGATCCGCAGATGGATGCGCTGGCGCAGCGCTTCCGCGTGCTGCGCTATGACACGCGCGGCCACGGCCAATCGGGTGTCACACCCGGTCCCTATGCCATCGAAGGGCTCGCGCGCGATGTACTCGCGCTGACCGATCACCTGCGGATTGCGCAGTTCGACTTCTGCGGCCTCTCGATGGGCGGCATGACGGGCATGTGGCTCGGCGTCCACGCGCCCACGCGTGTGCGCCGGATAGTGCTGGCCAATACCGCGGCGCGGATTGCCCCGCCTGATCTGTGGAACGCACGCATCGAGAAGGTGGCCACCAGCGGCATGGCGTCGATTTCCGATGCAGTGCTGGCGCGCTGGTTCACCGGCTCGTTCCTCGCGCGCGAGACCGCGACCATGGCCATGATGAAGGCGATGATCGAGGCCACGCCCGCTGCCGGATACATCGCCTGCTGTGCCGCCGTGCGCGACATGGACCAGCGCGACGACGTGGCCCGCATCACCGCGCCTACGATGGTGATCGCGGGCACCCACGACCTGGCCACGCCGCCTGCCGAGGGCGCCTTCCTTGCGGAACGCATTGCGGGCACGCGCCTCGTCCACCTCGACGCCGGCCATCTTTCCAACATCGAGCAGGCGCCCGCCTTCACGGCGGCCCTGCTCGCCCACTGCACCGCCTGACAAGGATTCCCGCCATGGATGACCGCGACCGGTACGACGCCGGGATGAACGTGCGCCGCGCCGTGCTGGGTGACGCGCACGTCGATCGGTCGATCGCCAACCGCAACGCGTTCAACGAGGAGTTCCAGGACCTGATCACGCGCTACGCCTGGGGCGAGATCTGGACGCGCCCCGGGCTGCCGCGGCACACGCGCAGTCTGATCACGCTGGCGCTGATGATCGCGCTGAACCGCGGCGACGAGTTCAAGATGCACATCCGCGCCTCGGCCAACAACGGCGTCACGCGCGACGAGATCAAGGAAATGATCATGCAGTGCGCG
>JBBQEY010000142.1:0-8469 GCA_038321425.1 Burkholderiales bacterium
CAGGTAGGTGCTGGCGAATTTCTGCGGTCCCGCCTGCACGTAATAGCCATCCGGCTGGTCGGAGCGCGGATGCGGCGCGTACGCGGTGTTGGGATACGCGCACTCCGGTACCTTGACCAGGGCGTTGTAGTACTGCGTGACTGCGGTGCCCCGATCGATACGCGGACCGGCTTCGAGGATCAGCACCTTGACGCCGGTTGCAGCCAGTTTCGAGGCGACCAAACCGCCGGCAATGCCGGCTCCGATGATCAATACATCTGCGTCCAATGCGGCCACCGGGGCTCCCTGTAACGGCTTGTGTGTGGATGAATCGAAAACGTCGTATTACGCGGGTGGCGTGGACCAGTAGCCGAGCGCGCCCCCACACTGGCCCATCGGCTTGCTGAACGTCATCGACGTCCACACGTACGCGTCGACGTAGAGCACCAACTGTTGGCCTTTGGGACTGTTGACGATGCCGGAGAACCAGGCGCCCGTCAGCTCGTTGGCCAGCGCCGTGAGGCCGCCCGTCTTCAACGCGGCATCGAGATCCGCTGGCGGCGTCGTGGCCACGACCCGGGCGAGCGCGGCGAGTTGCGCCCGCCGCGCTGGTGTCGCGAACGCGCGATACATCTTCGCGGCGACCTCCGGGGATGGCGGGGGAAAGCCGGTGAGTCCGCTCGCCAGCGTGGCGAACTCGCGCTGGGCGGCCGTGACGACGGGCGTGCCCGTGGCGGCGAAGCTGCCGCCGGCGAGCCCCAATGCGCTGGCGCCCGCAAGCGCCCGCAACAGCAGGCGCCGCAGTTCCGAAGGTGGGGCAGAGACGGTGGTCATCGATGTTGCGCCTTGGATGGAAAGCACGGAAATTGGAGGCACGGCAGGATGGCAGCGTAGAGTGCGCGCGGCCATCGCGTCAAGCGCTAGGAATTTCCCGCCCGCAACGCGGTGAACGCATCTTCGACGACATAAAGTGTGTGGTCGATGTCGGCGTCGCTGTGCATGATCGAGATGTAGAACTTCTCGTTGGGATTCACCAGCAGTCCGCGGCGCAGCAGTTCGAGTGACCAGCGGTAGCCGAGATCCTTGTCGGCGGTGGTCAGGTCCATCCACGTGCGCAGCGGCCGCCGCGACGTGAAGCGCACCCCGAACACCGCGTCGTCGCCTGGCGTCTGCACGTCGAAGCCGTGCCGCTTGGCAGAGGCGACGATGCCATCGCGCAAACGCTTGCCGATCGTGGCCAGGCGCGCATAGACGCCGGGCTGGCCCAGCACCTCGAGTGCCGCGCAACCGGCCGCGGCGCACACCGGATTGCCGTTGAGCGTGTTGGTGGCCCACACCACGTCGGCACGCGGCCGCGATCGCGCGTCGAGCACCGCCATCACATCCTCGCGCCCGGCGATGGCCGCCAGCGGATAGCCGCCACTGACGGCCTTGCCGTAGCACGCAAGGTCCGGGATGACGCCATATTTTTCCTGTGCGCCGCCCCACGCGATGCGAAAGCCGGTGACGATCTCGTCGAAGATCAGCACGATGCCATGCCGCGAGGTGACCTCGCGCAGCGCCGCGAGGAAACCGGGGTCGGGCTGCAGCACGCGCTGCAGCGGCTCGACGATCACCGCCGCCAGTTCACCCGCATGCGCCTCGATCATCGCGACCGCGCGCGCCGCATCATTGAAGGGCGCGACCAGCACGGTCTCGCCGGCCTGCGGCGGCACGCCCACCGAGTCCGGCAATGAATGCGGATAGTCCGATGGCGCGACCGGCACCGTGCCCCACAGTCCGTAGTCGTGCATGCCGTGCCACGCGCCTTCGAACTTCATGATCTTGTTGCGGCCGGTGCGGGCCCGCGCGATGCGCAGTGCATAGAACGTGGCCTCGGTGCCGGACCCGACGTAATGGACGACGTCGGCACATGGAATGGCCTCCACCATCCGGCGCGCGAGCTCGATCTCCGGCTCGTTGAGGAAATAGAACGTGGTGCCCTTGACGATCTGCGCGGCCACCGCCGCAGTGACCGCGGGATGGGCATGGCCGAGCAGCGCCGGCCCCGAACCCAAGTGGTAGTCGAGATACTCGCGGCCCGCCACATCCCACACCCGGCTGCCTTCCCCGCGTGCCACCACCAGGTTCAAGTCGGCGGGCAGCACGAAGAGGCCAAGTCCCCCGCCAGCAAGGTAGCGGGAGGCGGAGTTCAGCAACTGTTGCTGACGGCGGGCGGCGGCATCGGTCATGGCGGGTCGTCTTTGCGGGAGGGGGAAGGGAAGGGGCGGGGCGTTCACGGCAACAGCGGCGACCACGTCACGACATGCGGGCAATGGTCGGAAGGCAAGGCAAGCTCGGGCGTGGCGCGTAGCGCCGCACCATGCGCGCCGGCGAAATTCACCACGCGCATCGACAGCGCATCCGCCGCCAGCCGCCGCTTGAGCGACGCGCTGATCAGGATGTGATCGATGCCTTCATGGGCAAGATTGCCACGCGGACCGGTGATACGGCAACCGCTGCTGGCGGCGGCGTGCTCGCGCGCAATGCGGGCGCGCCATACGACAGATCCGCGCGGCGCGCCATCGTTGATTTCCGGGAAGAGCGAAGCGATGCGCGCCGGGCACTGCGCAACGAAGCGCTGGCCCTCGCGCCGCATCGTGCACGGGCCGACTGGCGACGACGTCGGTGAAGCATCGAGGCGTGAGCTGAACGTTGCCGTGTCCTGCACCGGTTCGCGCAGTAAAGTCCGGTTGAAATCGCCCAGCAATGCGAAATCGGCGCCGGTATGGCGGTCGATCCAGGCCTCGAGGGCCGGTACCTGGTAGCGCAGCATCGCGCAGTCGGTGGCAATCTGGTCCTGCCGGTCCGGATCGAGGCGCGCATCGCGCGCCGTGAGGGGCGCGTCGATGGCACGGCTGCGACAGCCAGCCTTCAGGTGCACGACCAGGATCCGCACGGGCTTGCCCGCGACGCCGAGCGTAAACGCAAGGCCGGGGCGCAGCGGCCGTTCCGCGATGCCACCATCGGCCAACTGCGGCAGGGCCGCGATCGCGGTGAGCGTTACGCCGGGGGCCCACGCCACGCCGACATGCTGCGCGATGCGCGGCGACTCTGGAAACTCATGCGTGGTGGCCACCTTCCAGCCAGGCGGCACCACCGCCGCAACCGCGGCGGCCGAAGACACTTCCTGCACGGCAACGACCTGGACGCCTCCCAGCGCAAGCTCCTTGAAGATCGCACGCTGCGCGATGAGCTTGCGTTCGTAGTGCGGCCACGCCGCCAGGTCGGCCGTGTCGCGGCACGGATGCGTGGCCGGGTAGCGGGCGGCCTGCGGCCAGTCGTCGGCCTGCGACTTGCAGCTATCCGGTGGAAACCGCATGCCGTTGTGCACGTTGCAATAGGGCAGTTGGGCGAGTTCGGCGCGCGCGGCGGCAGGCAATAGAGCCGTGTCGCGCGGCCAGCCGTGGCGCGCGCACGCCTCGGTCCACCGCGCGTGCGTTGCGGCGTCCATCAGCCAATGGAGGTTCCAGGTCGCGATGCCGATGCTCGCGCGCGCCGCGAATGCCGGTGCCGCAGCGCAACCAAGCACGAGCAGCATGCACAACGCGCAGCGTCGGGTTGCGCGGGCCGCCGTATTCATTCGCGCATGATACAAAATGGCGCATCGCCGCGCCGCTATGCCTTACGGTCAGTCGTGCGGTGGCGTGGACGACTCGAAGACGAGGCTGAAGGGCCGCGGCAGCGATTGCAGGTCGGTGACGAGGCGCACCCGGACGAACGACGACAGGTCCCACATCGCCAGGCGGATGGCTTCCGCGCCCTCGGCCTTGCTCTGCATCCGGCCGAAGCGCGTGCGGCGCGAGGGCGTGCGCAACTGCACCTCGATACCGAGCTGCAACTCTTCAAGCTTGTGCGCGCGGCTCATAAAATCGCCGTAGACGGCGAAGGCGGCGATTTCGAGCGGGTTGTGTACGGCGTCCTCGTTGATGCGCTCGGCCAGCGTGCGGGCCTCGGTCAGCAGCAACTTGGCCCGTGAGCGATGCAAAGGCTCCACGACGCGCGCCGCCGCCAGCGAATAGAACTCTTCGGTGAGCCGGTAACCGGCCTGCCCGGCATCCGGCGGTTCGAGGAGGCCGCCGTTGACCAGTTCGTTCACCAGCTTCTTGCCCCGGATCGTGTCGACCGCGAAGTCCTGCCGCAGATGGGTCGCGGAAAGCCGCGCGCGTGCCGGCGGCAGTCCGACGACCCGGGCCAACGCACGGCCGGTGGCGGCCCGCAGGCGCATGGGATCGAGACCGAAGTACAGGCGATCGGTGACTAGCGTGCGTAGCTTCATCGAGCGTCGTCCCTGCGTTTCAGGAGATATGACGATAGCATAGTCCCAGAGGGACCGTGCAGGCGTGGCGGGTGCAGGTCACCGCCCGAGGGGCGAACCGTGGCGCCGCCGCAACAGCCTGAACGTCAGACAGAGAACGGGACGACGCGGACGCCGAAGAGGACGCGGTGGGCGGCCATGACGACCAGCGAGAAGGCGCCCTTGTAGCGCTGCTCGCCCAAGCGCGTCACGGCCGCATTGCGCCATGCGGGAATCGTCGGCAGGAAGTGAATGCCGAGGAACAGTACGAGGCCGGCGATCAGCAGTGCCATGGTAGTGGCTACGAAGCCAGCCGCATGAATTGCCCGTAGCGGATCATGTGGGCAGGGACGTCTGCGTGCAGGCCGGCGGGCATGCATGAGGGCAGCAGCAACGCGAGGCCGATGCCGACGACCGCGCCGGTCGGGCGGATGCAAGGCACTTTCAAATTGGGCGTAGTCACGATAACGTCTCCATGGCTCATCTTAGCGTACCCTGCAACGCTTTCGCGCCCCACGCCATTCCAACGTCGATGTCATTTTTCAACATTTCCGCCATCAGGGTGCTTATGCGCGCCGTCGCCGCGCTGGCTGCAGCCGTGCCGCTGGCCGCGTTCGCGTTCACGTTCTCCGACGGCACATCGACGACCTGCATCGCCCGCGGGGTTCCGGTGCCCGAGTTCTTCGCGGGCCCGGACGATCCATTCAGTAAGCTGGGCCGTATCGGCCTCGCGGAGAAATCAGCGGACGGGTACCGGATCACCTGGAACGCGGCACGCCTCAAGTCGCTGCCGGCACCCTTGCACGACTTCGTGTTCTTTCACGAATGCGCACATGTGACGGTACCCACACAGGTCGAACTTGAGGCCAATTGCACAGGATTGAAAGCCATGCGGGCCGCGGGCCGCGGCGGTCCCGCCATCGAGAATCGGCTGAAAGCCATGTTTCCGAACAACCCGTACTGGACCGAAACCTTCGCCTGTGCGGATCGGCCGGCCCCCTAGGGTGCGGCCCGCCATGATGCGCACGTCGATCGAAGTGAGCGAGGAGGAGGGTGTGCGCTACCTGCATTTCGGGTCGCACTGGATCCAGGGGGCGATGCGGATTGCGCGACCAAACGCACTGGAGCTCGAGTACACGCGCGACATGATGATGCCGCTCTTGCTGCGTCGCGGCGACGCATGGCCGCGTACGGTGCTGCAGGTCGGTCTCGGTGCCGCGTCGCTCACGCGCTTCCTGCATCGTAACCGGCCGCGCGCGTCGCAGACCGTCATCGAGATCGAGCCCAAGGTGATCGCGGCAACGATGCAGTCGTTCAAGCTGCCGCCAGAGGATGCCCGTCTGCGCATCGAAGTGGCCGACGGCGCCGACTTCATGGCCGCATCCGAGCGGCAGTTCGACCTCATCCTGGTGGATGGCTACGATGCGGGCGGCCGTACCGGCGCGCTGGACACGCTACCGTTCTACTGCAACTGCGCCGCACGGCTGTCTGCGCGTGGCGCATTCGCGGCCAACCTCGTCACGCGCAACCACGGCGCGCGCGCCAGCCTCGAGCGCATCGCCGCGGCCTTCGGCGGCCGCAGTGCCGCGCTGCCGGCGTGCGTCAGTGGCAATGTCGTGGCGCTGGGCGCCGCCGGAGCGATGATCGAGGCAAGCTTCACCGACATCACGCGCGCGGCGGCGCGATTGAAGCGCGACACGGGACTCAACCTCGCGCCGACGGTGGCGCGCTGGCAGGAGGCGCACGGGGACCGCCACGCGGGAATTGTCATCTGAGCGCGTTGCATGCGCGACCGCGCGGCGGCTTTCCTCTTGACGGCCGCGAGCGGCGGGCGCTCAATGTAGGATTGCGAAGCCCAACCCCGGAGGCCGCCATGTCCATGCGCTCGCTGCGTTCCATTGTCGCCGGCCAGACGCCGATTTCCGCCGGCCGCTCCAGTACCGTGATCGAGGCTGCGCGCGCGATGAAGACCCACGACGTTGGCGCGCTGCTGGTGCTGGACGGCACGCGCCTTTGCGGCATCTTCACCGAGCGCGACGCGCTGTTCCGCGTACTGGCCGCCGGCCGCGACCCGGCCCACACGCAACTGGCCGATGTGATGACCCCGCAACCGCAGACGATCCACCCAGACGAACCGTTCCTGCATGCGCTGCGCGTGATGCACAAGTGCCGCTTCCGACATCTGCCGGTCGTGGAGTTTGATCGCCCGCTCGGCATGGTCTCCGTGCGCGACGCGCTCGACGAGGATCTGTACGCATTGCGCACCGACCTCAACCAGCGCGAGCACATGCTGTTCTGATTCGGCGGGTTCGGCTGATTCGGCTGGTTCGGCTGGTTCGGCTGGTTCGGCTGGTTCGGGCGTCGGCCCGTCATCTTGTCACTTTTTTAGCGTCGCCCCGTCCCCCGGCGGGCCATGAGGCGCGGGCTTAACTCGCCGATGGCATCGCCCGGGCGCGTGACCGCAAAAAAAAGAGTGTGACGATGAAACCGTCCACATTTTTTTGCCCGCACGCGCGTCGGGGTATCGGCTCCATGCGCCCGCACCTCACGGCCCGCCGGACAACGTGGCGGTGGACAGGATTGCGGGATGCGGGATTGCCAAGGTTCCGAACCGCAAAGCGACGCGGGGCGAGGCGCCTCGCCCCGCGCCGTGCTACGAGGAACAGTAGGAGCAAGTCCCTCGGGCATACTGTCGGTTTCCCCTGCCAGGTTCCTTAGCCGATGCGCAAGCACGTCCTGCCCAGTACCGATCTCGATGTCTCGGAAGTGTGCCTCGGCACGATGACGTGGGGCGAACAGAACAACCGCGACGAAGGCCATGCGCAGCTCGACTACGCCGTCGCGCAAGGCATCAACTTCATCGACACCGCCGAGATGTATCCGGTGCCGCCCAATGGCACCACGCAGGGCCGCACCGAAACCATCCTCGGCGAGTGGCTCGCCAGGCGCGGCACCAAGGGCCTCGTGATCGCCTCGAAAGTCGCCGGCCCCGGTCGCCGCGACTGGATCCGCAATGGCCGCACCGATCTCACGCGCGACGTCATCCTCGAAGCCGCCGACACCAGCCTCGCCCGCCTGCAGATCGACTGCATCGACCTCTTCCAGATCCACTGGCCGCAGCGCAATGTGCCGATGTTCGGCGCCACCGAGTACGATCCGACCAAGGAGAAGACTGGCGGACCCGACATCGCCGAGCAGATCGATGCGATGGCGGCGCTCGTCAAAGCCGGCAAGATCCGCTACTACGGTCTTTCCAACGAAACCGCATGGGGCACGCACGAGTTCACGCGCGTTGCCGAGGCGATGGGCGTACCGGGGCCAGTCACCGTCCAGAACAGCTACAGCCTGGTGTCGCGCACCGTCGACAACGATCTCGCCGAAGTCCTGCATCGCGACCGGATGTCGCTGCTTGCGTACAGCCCGCTCGCCGGCGGCATGCTCACCGGCAAGTATCTCGGTGGCAAGAAGCCGCCCAATACGCGCTATGTGCTGTTCGATGGCCTGGGCGCGCGCTTTCGCAAACCCATCGTAGCCGAGGCCATCGAGGAGTACGCGAAAGTGGCCAAGGCTTGCCACCTGACGCTCGGCCAGCTCGCGCTCGGATTCGTGAAAAGCCGGTGGTTTCTCGGCGCATCGATCATCGGCGCGACATCGATGGAACAGCTCACCGCCAACATCGCCGACGCGCAGCTTGTGCTGTCTGCCGATGCGCTCGCCGCCATCGCCGCTGTACAGGTGCGCTATCCCAATCCTTCCGGCAACTAGGACCGCGTCGCCGCGCATTAAAAAATTGCCGCAGCGCCTTGCCGCTGCGGCGTCACCATCCAGAAGGAGCGCCCTTGGACGTCCGTGCCGCCGTTGCGCATCAAGCCAAAGCCCCGCTCGTCATCGAAACGGTGCAGCTAGCCGGCCCGCGTGCCGGTGAGGTGCTCGTCGAGATCAAGGCCACGGGCATCTGCCACACCGATGAGTTCACACGCTCAGGCGCCGACCCCGAAGGCCTGTTCCCGGCCATCCTCGGGCACGAAGGCGCGGGCGTGGTCGTGGAGATTGGTGCCGGCGTGACCAGCGTCGCGGTGGGCGACCATGTGATCCCGCTGTACACGCCGGAATGCCGGCAATGCAAGTCGTGCCTGTCGCGCAAGACCAACCTG
>JBBQEY010000143.1:0-8451 GCA_038321425.1 Burkholderiales bacterium
ACCACCGCCAGGTCGTGCGAGATGAAGATGTACGAGAGGCCGAATTCCGTCTGCAGGTCCTGCAGCAGGTTCAGCACCTGCGCCTGCACCGACACGTCGAGTGCGGACACCGATTCGTCGCAGATCAGGATCTCCGGCTTCAACGTCAGGGACCGCGCGATCGCGATGCGCTGCCGCTGGCCGCCCGAGAACTCGTGCGGATACTTGTAGAACGACACTTCGGGCAGGCCCACCTTGTCGAGCAGCTCGAAGGCCATGTCGGTACGATCCTGCGCCGAATTGCCGATGCCGTGGATCTCCATCGGTTCCGTGAGGATCTGACCCACGATGAAGCGTGGATTGAGCGATGCATACGGATTCTGGAAGATGATCTGGATGCGCCGCTTGTACGGGATGAACTCCTTGTTCGACATGCCGAGGATGTCGCGCCCTTCGAACAATGCTTCCCCCGTCGTGGCCTGGTGCAGGCGCATCAGCGTGAGCCCCACTGTCGTCTTGCCTGAACCCGATTCGCCGACGAGGCCGAGCGTCTTGCCCTTGGGCAGGTCGAAGGACACATCCTTCACCGCCTTGAACTCGCGTTTGCCGAATATCCCTTCGCGCGCGAAGAAGCTCTTGCCCAGGTTGCGGACCTGCAGCACCGGCACGTCGCCGGCCACGACGCCGCGCGAGCGCTCGGGGATCGCTAAGTGCGCGTCGCCGGACATGAAATCCTCGATGACCGGCAGACGCGCGGGCCGCCGGTCGAGTTGCGGCCGGCATTGCAGTAGCGCGCGCGTGTACGGGTCCTGCGGATCTTCGAACACCTGCTGCGCGGGTCCGTGCTCGCGGATCTCGCCGTGACGCATCACGATCACGTGATCGGCGATCTCGCCGACCACCGCGAGATCGTGGGTGATGAACAGCACCGACATCTGGTGCTTCTTCTGCAATGCGGCGATCAGGTCGAGGATCTGCTTCTGGATCGTCACGTCAAGCGCCGTCGTGGGCTCGTCGGCGATCAGCAACTTGGGTTCGCAGGCAATCGCCATCGCGATCATCACGCGCTGCTGCTGGCCACCGGAGAGTTGCGACGGGAACATGTCGATTCGCCGCGGGGGGTCGGGAATGCCCACCTCGGCCAGCAGTTCGAGCGCACGGACGCGCGCCCTCGCGTGGCTCATGCCCATGTGCAGCCGCAGGACTTCCTCGATCTGGAAGCCGACGGTGAACACCGGGTTGAGCGAGGTCATCGGCTCCTGGAAGATCATCGAAATGTCGGCGCCGCGAACGCTGCGCAAGTCGCGCCCGGAGAGTTGCGCGAGATTGCGGCCACCATAGAGGATCTGGCTCCGCGCATCGATGATCGAGTTTTCCGGCGGCAGCAGGCCGAGGATCGCGAGCGCGGTCACGGACTTGCCGGACCCGGATTCGCCAACCAGCGCGACAGTGGAGTTGCGCGGGATGTCGAAGGAAATGCCCTTGACCGCCTTGAAGCTCGAATGCTTGTCGATGCGAAAGGTCACGCGCAAATCGCGGACGCTGACCAGTGGATCGGACGATTGGATGGGCGTGGTCATCGATCAGCCCTCCGCGCCGCGCAACTTGGGGTCGAGCGCATCGCGCAGCGCGTCGGTGAAGAGCGAGAACGCCGTGACCAGCACCGCCATCGCACCACCGGCTGCAGCGAGCTGCCACCATTTTCCGAGGATCAGCTCGTTCTGCGCCTCGTTCAGCATCGAGCCCCACGACACGACATCCACCGGCACGCCGAAGCCCAGGAATGACAGGATGACCTCGGACTTGATGAATGCGACCACCAGGATCGACATCTGCACCAGCACCACGTGCGACACGTTGGGGAAGATGTGCCGGAACATCCGCCGCGTGTTCGACGCGCCGATCGCGTCGGCCGCCTGTACATACTCGCGGCCCTTGTGCTTCATGTATTCGGCGCGAATCAGCCGGAACGCGCCCGTCCACCCGGTGAGACCGAGGATGAGCACGATGGTCATCGTGCCCTTCTGTTGCAGCACCGCGGCGACGGCGAGGATCAGCAGCAGGTAGGGAATGGAGCTGAAGACGTTGTAGAACCAGTTGAGTGCGTCGTCGACGGCGCCACCGTAGTAGCCGGCCAGCGCGCCCAACACGGTGCCGATCAGCGTCGCCACCAGCGCCGCCGCCAGCCCGACGAAAATCGACGTCTCGGAGCCCTTGATGGTTTTGGCGATCACGTCGCGGCCCCACTTGTCGGCGCCGAAGGGCAGCGTCGCACGCTTCGCCTCGACCGCGGCCGTCGGCGCCCCGCCCTTGCCCGACTGGATTTCCTTCATCACGTCGGCAAGGGGATCGACCGACTTGCCTTCGGCCGCCGGCGGCGGATTCCTCGCGGCCTCGATCTCCTTCATCACCTCGGCGAGCGGATCGACAATCGTGCTGGCGGCGGAAGCTTCCGTGCCCGGCGTCGCCGGCGTTGGCACCGCTTCGGGTACGACGTTTTGCTGGCTGGGCGTGCTCGTGGCGCCCGGCGTGGCTGGCGCGGCCTCGGGTTCGAGGAACGACGGCGGCGCGTAGTTGATGCCGACTTCGCGCGCCCAATCCCCCGCAACGAGGTTCAACGCGGACAACACCATCAGCAACAGGAAAGCGGCGACGATGGTGAGCGACACCATCGCGACGCGATCGCGGCGCAGACGGCGCCAGGCGAGTGTCCACAGGCCCGGCGATACCGTGTGGGCAATTTCGCGGCGCTTGGCGTGCACGGCAGACAGAGTGAGGTCGGTCATGATCGTGTCCTCACTTCAACTGCACGCGCGGATCGACCGCTTTATACATGAGGTCCGCCAGCAGGTTCACCACCATCGTGGCGATGGCCACGTACACGGTGAGCGCCTTGATGACGGGGAAGTCCGAGCGCTCGACGGCGAGGATCACCTCGCGGCCGATGCCGGGGATCGAGAAAAAACGTTCGACGAGGAACGCGCCGATCAGCAGGCCCGGCAACGCGGCCATCACGTGCGTGATCATCGGGATGGACGCATTGCGCAGCACGTGGACCCACATGATGCGGTTTTCGCCGACACCCTTGGCGCGCGCGGTACGCACGTAGTCCTGGTTGATTTCGTCGAGCACGAAGGTGCGATAGAGCCGCAGATTGGGCGCGATGCTGACCACGAGCAGGATCAGGATGGGCAGCGCGCTGTACTTCCACAAGTTTTCCCAGACGTCGTTGCCCCACCCCTGCACCGGGAACCATCCGAACTTGTAGGCGAACACGTACTGGAACACGATGATGTAGACGAGGATCGAGACCGACAGGCCGACTGTGCAGATGATCATGACCATGCGGTCGGTGAGCGAGCCCCGGACGTAGGCCACGGCCAGCGCCAGCGCGATGGCGACGATGGTCTCGAGGAAGAGCAGCGGCAGCAGCACCGTCATCGACGGCCCGAGCCGCGTGGCGAGGATGTGCGACACTTTTTCGTTGGTGCTCCACGACGACCCGAAGTCCGCCGTGACGATCTGCTTTAAGAAGATGCCGAGCTGGATGTAATACGGCTGGTCGACGCCAAGCTGCCGCCGGATATTCTCGATCTGGTCGGGATTGGAGATCTTGCCTGCCAGCACGTACGCCGGGTCGCCGCCCACCCAGTTGAACAGCAGGAACACCAGCAGCACGACGCCCAATAGTGTGGGCAACATCTGCCAGATCCTGCGGATGATGTAAGCCAGCATGATCCGAAATCTCCTCCGCTAACGCGTGTCGGCGCCGACGTCCAGGTACTGCCACGTCGAGGCCATGATCGGGTGCTTCTTGTAGCCCAGCACGCGCGGCTGGACGAGCTGGTTGCGGTACCGGCTGATCGTCAGGCGCATCGGTGCGTACACCTCGAGCAGGCGGATCATGTCGCGGTAGAGCGCCTGGCGCTCCGGCCCGGGCGGCAAGCGGATGCTCTTGCGGTAGAGCGCATCGTACTCCGGCATCGTCACGCAGCCGTTGTTGCTCTGCTGGATATTCGGGCTGTACCAAAGTTGCATGAAATTGTCGGCATCCGGGTAGTCGGCGATCCAGGCATCGGTGCGGCTTAAGAGCTTGCACCGCTTCTCCAATTTCAACTGCTCGGGGAATTTTTCCTTGCGGCTGTCCATCCGCACGCCGATGGCTTCGTAGGACTTCTTCACCAGTTCTTCCTGCTGCCGCCCCAGCGTGTCCGGGCGCGACGTGTAGTTGACGATGAGCGGCTTGCCGTTGGGGAATGAGCGCCAGCCGTCGGCCCCGCGCTTGTACCCGAAGCGGTCGAGCAGCGCATTGGCGCCCACCGGGTCGTACTTCGTCGCCGACTTCCAGTCCGGGAAGTGTCCGACGACGCCCGGCGGAATGGGGGTGGTGGCCGCTACGGCCTGCCCGTTGCGGATGACGCGGATGTCCTCGTCGACGTCATACGACATGGCGAGCGCGCGGCGCAGTGCGATCTTTTCCTTCGTGAACCCGCCGAGGTCCGGGTCCTGCATGTTCCAGTAGATGAAGTTGATCTCGGGGTCGACGATGCGCTGCAGCTGCACGCCCTTCGCGGCGAGCTCCGGGCGCAGCTTGCCGCCCTCGATGGCATTGGGGGCCAGCGGGCCCTCCATGTTCATCAGGTCGACCTCGCCGTTGCGAAACGCAAGCCACCGCGCCTGGTCTTCCTCCATCACGTAAACCTCCACGCGGTCGACCACGGGAAGCTTCTTGCCCTGCATCTGCGCGACGATCTTCTCGTCGCCGGGTTCCTGCGCCGTCCAGTTCCACTTCATGTCGCGGAAGCCCGGGTTGGCTTCCAGCACGATCTTGGAACTGCGGATCCATTCGGCGAGTACATACGGACCGGTACCCACGGGATTGCTCATCGCGCGGCCATCGGACTCGGCGTACTTCGCGATCACTTCGCGCGCCACCGCCGACGTCGATTCGTGCGCCAGCACGTAGGGAAGGTTGTAGTCCGGCTCCTTGAGGCGCAGCCGCAACGTGTAGCGGTCCACGGCCTCGATACCCGCGATCTTGCGCTCGTAATCGAAACGGCCCGATTTCTTCGCCGCCGCGGCCTCCTCATCCAATCCCAAAAGCTTGCCCTCAAGCAGGAAGCCCCACGGCGAGCGAATCTTCGGGTCCATCACGCGTTTCAGCGAATAGACGAGATCTTCCGCCGTCAGTTCGCGCGGCTTGCCGCCGAAGACCGGGTCGGCGGAAAAATGGACACCGCGGCGAATCGGGATCGTATACGTCCTGCCGTTGTCAGAGATCACGGGCATTGACTCGGCCAGCATCGGCACCACCCTGGCGGGACGCGCGAGGTAGTCGTAGGTATAGAGACGCTCGAAGACCGCCTGCAGGATGGCGGCCGAATAGAGATCGCTGGTGGCGGCTGGGTCGAAGCCCGTCTCGGCCACCGGGATGATGTCGCGCACCACTTTCTTCGTTTCGGCGGCGTGCACCGAACCGAGCACCAGAAGTGCGACGAGAAGCAACGCCCGCATCATGGTCAGGGGGTCGGGCCAGTTGTGCGGACCACGCTGGGAAACCCGCTTCTGGACGTCCCTTTGGGAAAGTGCTTTTCCGCTGGGGGAGCATTCCGAACCCGGATTCCTGCGTTTCATGCCCGTTTTCCGCTGCGCAGGGAACATCCGGACTGCCTGAAAGAAAATCCTGTTACTGTATCATTTCAAGAGTCCTTCATGCCACGGCGTCTATTCAACCGGATCACGCATTACCTCCAGCCGGCGGTCGATCGCATTACGACCCATCCGTGGGTGTTGCGGTACCTGCCTTCGCTCGCCAGTCCGGACCTGTGGCACATGAATCGCCGCTCCGCCGCGCGTGCCGTGGCGGTGGGCCTCTTCTGCGGTTTGATCCCCGGGCCGCTGCAGGCTGCCGCAGCCATCCTGCTGTGCCTCCTGGTCCGCGCCAATTTTCCAGCGGCGATAGTCACCACGTTCTATACCAATCCGCTGACGATCGTGCCGCTCTATGTGGTCGCGTACGAGTACGGCAGCCTGTTCTTTCCGGGCGCGGCGCCCGTCACCGACCTGGCGCTGCCGGTGTTCACCAGCATCGGCGCGTATGGACCCGCCTTGCTGGCCTGGGCCACCGATCTCGGCAAGCCGCTGGCGCTGGGACTGGTGCTGCTTGCGTTCACGCTCGCCGGCACCGGCTGGGCGGTTGTGCGGATCGGTTGGCGCTGCTACGCCGTCTCCGCGTGGCGCCGCCGGATCCGGTTGCGCGCCCTCGCCTGAACGATCGATGAAGCCCGCGTACTGGGACGCGGCCACGCGCGCGCTCTGCCGCGGCGATCCGATATTGCGGAAGCTCATCGCGGCGTATCCCGGTATCCACTTGACGCGCCGCGGCGACCCGTTCACCACGCTGGCGCGCGCCATCGTCGGCCAGCAGATTTCCGTCAAGGCCGCTGAATCCATCTGGAATCGATTCGTCACTGCCGCCGGCGGTCAAGGCACGCCCGTCCATCTCGATCCGGCACGCGTGGGCAGGATGCGGATGCCCACGTTGCGCAAAGTCGGCTTCTCGGTGAACAAGGCGCACTACGTCCGCGACCTGGCGCGGCACTTCGTTGCGGGCGCGCTCGATCCCGCCGCCTGGCCCGCGCTGGACGACGAAGCGCTGATCGAACGGCTTACCGACGTGAAGGGCATCGGCCGCTGGACTGCCGAGATGTTCCTGATCTTCCACGAGCTGCGCGCCGACGTATTCCCGGTGGATGACATCGGCTTGCAGAAGAGCGTGGCGCTGCAATATCACGACGGCGCACGGATGACGCCCAAGGTGCTGCGCGAGTTCGGTGTCCGCTGGGCGCCGTACCGCAGCGTGGCCACGTGGTACCTGTGGCGCGCGCTCGACCCGGTACCGGTCGAGTATTGATTTCGTCCTGGCTGCTTTGTAGGCGAGGTTTCAGCCTCGCAGGGATAGCGCAGCATTGAACCCGCGAGGCTGAAGCCTCGCCTACAAACGCTGTGGCAAGGGATCGATGCGGCTACGACAACCGGCCGTCGACCAGGTGCAGTACGCGGTCCGCGCGGGCCGCGAGCTCGAGGTCGTGCGTGACGATCACCAGCGCGGTGCCCTCGCCGGCATTCAGTTGCAGCATCTGGTCGAACACCCCTTCGGCGGTCTTGCGATCGAGGTTGCCGGTGGGTTCGTCGGCCAGCACGCAACGGGGCTTGGTGACCAGCGCGCGCGCCAGTGCCACGCGCTGACGTTCGCCTCCGGAAAGTTCGCCAGGGCGATGCTTCAAGCGGTGCGACAGCCCCACCCGTTCGAGCATGGCCGCCGCCTGCGCATGGGCTTCGCGCGGCGGCAGCCGGCGGATCACGAGCGGCATCGCCGCGTTTTCCACCGCGCTGAACTCCGGCAGCAGGTGATGAAACTGGTAGATGAACCCCAGCGCGCGGTTGCGCACGCGGCCACGCTCGGCTTCGGACAACGACGCCATGTCGACACCTTCGACACTCACCTCGCCGCCGGTAGGCGCGTCGAGCCCGCCCAGCAGGTGCAGCAGCGTGCTCTTGCCCGAGCCGGAAGTGCCGACGATCGCCACGCGTTCGCCGGGGCGGACCGCGAAGTCCACGCCCTGCAATACCGCCACGTCGGCGGGACCGCTGGTGTAGGTCTTGGCGAGGTTGCGGCAGGCCAGCACCGGCGTGACGTCACTCATAGCGCAGCGCCTCCGCCGGATTGACGCGTGCAGCGCGCCATGCGGGATACAGCGTGGCGATCAGCGCCAGGAAAAGCGCAATGGCAGCGATGGTGATCACGTCCGCACGCTGCAGGTCGGACGGCAGATCGCTGATGTAATAGACCGACTTGTCGAGGAACTGGACGTTGAGCAGCCGCTCCAACGCGGGCACGACGACGCCGATGTTCAACGCCAGCAGCACGCCGAACAGCACGCCAAGCGCCGTGCCGATCATGCCGATCAGCGCCCCCTGCACGATGAAGATCGCCATGATGGACGCCGGCGATGCACCCAGCGTGCGCAGGATCGCGATGTCGGCCTGCTTGTCGGTCACGACCATCACCTGCGCGGAGACGATGTTGAACGCGGCTACCGCGACGATCAGCGTCAAGATGATGAACATCACGCGTTTTTCGATCTGCACGGCGCGGAAGAAATTGGCGTGGTTACGGGTCCAGTCGCGGACTTCTGCCGACACCGGCATCTTCTGCCACAGGTCGCGCGCCACCTGCGGCGCGGCGAAGAGATCGTCGAGCTTCAAGCGCACGCCGGAGACGCCGTCCAGCCGGTAGAGCCGCTGCGCGTCCTCGATGTTGATCAGCGCCAGTCCGCTGTCGAATTCGAACATGCCCACTTCGAAGATGCCGGAAACCTTGAAACTCTTGAGGCGCGGCAACATCCCCGCCGGCGTGACGCTGCCCTGCGGCGTGATCACCACCACCGAGTCACCCGGCATCACGTTGAG
>JBBQEY010000144.1:0-8391 GCA_038321425.1 Burkholderiales bacterium
TGGGTGCGGTGCGCGCGTCGCGCGAGGCGCTGCCGTTCCTCGAGAAGGGCCGCCACAGCGCGATCATCAACATCGCGTCCGGTTCGGGCTTGAACCCCTCGCCACGCACGCCAGCGTATGGCGCGGCGAAGGCGGCGGTGATCCACCTGACGCGCACGCAGGCGGCAACATTGGCGATGAAGGGTATCCGCGTGAACTGCGTCGCGCCGGGCTCCATCGAATTCCCCGGCGGATTCTGGGATGCGCGCAAGACGAGCGAGCCCGTGCTTTACAACACCGTGCTGGCCTCGATGCCGGCCGGGCGGCTCGGCTACCCCGAGGAAGTGGCCAGCGTCGTTCTGTTCCTGGCCTCGCCGCTCGCCAACTGGGTGACGGCGCAGGTCATCGGCGTGAACGGCGGGCAGGGCTTCGCGCGGTAGGTCAGGTCGTCGGCGGTACGTAGCCCTGCGGCATCTCGGCGCCTCCGCCGAAGAAATGCTTTTCCATCTGCTCGGCCAGCCATTTGCGCGCGCGGGCGTCGGCCAGGCTCAGCCGATTTTCATTGACGAGCATCGTCTGGTGCTTGAGCCACGCGGCCCACGCTTCCTTCGAGACGCTCTCGTAGATGCGCTTGCCGAGGTCCCCCGGGTACGGCGGGAAATCGAGTCCTTCGGCCTCGCGGCCGAGCTTGATGCATTGGACCATGCGGGCCATTGGGATGCTCCTTACAATGGTTTGCGGTACACGAGCGACTTGCGCTGCAAATTGTAGAGCGACTGCTTCTGCTGCGGCAGGTCGGCCACGGCGGCGGTGCGAAAGCCGCGCTCGAGGAACCAGTGCGCGGTCTTGGTGGTGAGCACGAAGATCTCGGTGAGACGCAACTTGCGGGCGCGTACCTCGATCTCGCGCAGCAGCGCCTCGCCGTAGCCTTCGCGGCGAAAGTCGGGCTGCACCGCCAGTGCGGCAAGTTCGCCGATCTTCTCGTCGGGAAACGCATAGAGCGCGGCGCAGCCGACGATGTTGCCGTCGTACTCGGCGACGACGAAGCGCTCGATTTCCGATTCGAGGCGTTCGCGCGAGCGGCGCACCAGCACGCCTTGTTCCTCCAGCGGCTCGATGAGGGCGAGGATGCCGCCGACGTCGTCGATGGTGGCACTGCGGATGTTGGCCAGCGCGGTGGCGGCCACCATCGTGCCCACACCGTCGCGCGTGAAGAGTTCGAGCAGCATCGCGCCGTCCATGCGGCGGCTGATGAGGTGCGCGCGCTTGACCCCATTGTTGCAGGCGCGGATGGCGGCGGGCAGATACACGCGGACATCCGGAGCCAGTTTGTCGATCTTTTCGAGCAAGACCTCGGCATCGCTGGTCGAGAGATCGGTCAGCATCTGCCGGCGGCCGTTGCGCACGCCGTCCGTGTCCATCAGGAAGATGAGCTTGACGGCTTCGAGGCGCACGGCCACCTGGGTGGCCACTTCCTCGACGGTGACGTTGAAGATCTCGCCGGTGGGCGAGTAGCCGATCGGCGAGATCAGCACGATGTCGCCGTCGTCGAGGCGCTGCTGGATGGCCTCGGTGTCGATGCGCCGGATTTCGCCGGTGAGTTGCATGTCGACGCCGCCCACGATGCCCATCGGCTTGGCGGTGAGGTAGTTGCCGCTCGACACTCGGTTGCGCGCACCGGCCATCGGCGAATTGGCGAGGCCAAGCGACAGCAGGGCTTCGATGCGCGCGCGCACCTGGCCCGCGGCTTCGAGCACGCAGTCCATCGAATCGGGGTCGGTCACGCGCACGCCATGCGCGTACCGGCTGGGGATGCCCTGCGCGGCGAGGATGGCCTCCACCTGTGGCCGGCAGCCGTGCACCACCACGAGCCGGATGCCGAGGCTGTGCAGCAGGTTGAGATCGTGGACCACGCCCAGGAATTCGTCGTCGGCGACCACTTCGCCGCCGAAGGCGATCACGAAGGTCTTGCCGCGAAACGAGTGGACGTAGGGGGCCGCCGAGCGGATCAAATGCACGAATGCGCGCATCGTGGCGGAATTGGCGGCGGGTGTGGCGGCGGGAACGCGAGGCATGGAGGTGGCCGATCGGGTGCGCGCGATTATAGCGTGGCGGGCGTCGGCTATCATGCTGGTTTGGCGCTGCATCCTCATGGCAACGAAGCTCCTCGAGCATCTCAATCCCGAACAACTGGCGGCCGTCACGCTGCCGCACGCGTCGGCGCTGATCCTGGCGGGCGCGGGCAGCGGCAAGACGCGGGTGCTCACCACGCGCATTGCGTGGCTGGTGGCCACCGGGCAGGCCGGCCCGCTGTCGATCCTGGCCGTCACGTTCACCAACAAGGCCGCGAAGGAGATGCTGCTCCGGCTGTCGGCGTTGACGCCCGTCAACACGCGCGGCATGTGGGTGGGCACCTTCCATGGCCTGTGCAACAGGATGCTGCGCGCGCATTATCGCGAGGCGCAGTTGCCGCAGGCCTTCCAGATCCTCGACACGCAAGACCAGCTTTCGCTGATCAAGCGCCTGTATCGCGCGCATAACATCGACGACACGCGATTTCCGCACCGGCAATTCCAGTGGTTCGTCGCAGGCGCCAAGGACGAGGGCCTGCGTCCCAACAACGTGGAGGCCGGCGACGAGCATACGCGGCGGCAGGTGGAGCACTACGCGCTCTACGATGCAATGTGCCAGCGCGAGGGTGTGGTCGATTTTGCCGAGCTGTTGCTGCGAAGCTATGAACTGCTGGCGGGTCACGAGAGCCTTCGCAATCACTACCAGAGCCGGTTCTCGGACCTGCTGGTCGACGAATTCCAGGATACCAATACGCTGCAGTACAAGTGGCTGCGGATGCTCTCCGGCCCGCATACCGCCGTGTTCGCCGTCGGCGACGATGACCAGTCGATCTATGCATTTCGCGGCGCCAAGGTCGCCAACATGCAGCGCTACGAGCGCGACTTCAGCACCGCGGAGCAGCCGGTCAAGATGATCAAGCTGGAGCAGAACTATCGCTCGCACGGGCATATCCTCGACGCGGCCAATGCGCTGATCAGGAATAACCAGGCGCGGCTTGGCAAGAACCTGTGGACGAGTAAAGGTAAGGGCGAGCCGGTGCGCGCGTTCGCGGCGCCCTCCGACCGCGACGAGGCCGCGTTCATCGTCGACATCGTGAAGGGCCTGCCCGACGACGGCGTGGCGCTCGATGAAGTGGCGCTGCTCTATCGGTCCAACGCGCAGTCGCGCGTGCTGGAGCATGCGCTGTTCGGCGCGGGCATTCCGTACCGCGTCTATGGTGGCCTGCGCTTCTTCGAACGTGCCGAAGTGAAGCATGCACTCGCCTATCTGCGGCTTGTCTCCGCCACGCGCGACGATGGCTCGTTCCTGCGCGTCGTCAATTTCCCGCCGCGCGGGATCGGCGCACGCTCGCTCGAACAGTTGCAGAATGTGGCGCGCAACGGGGCGCAGACGCTATACCAGGCCGCGGCGTCCGGAAGCCTCGGCGGCAAGGGCGGCGGGGCGCTGACGCAGTTCGTCCGGCTGATCGAACGACTTCAACAGGAAACCCGCGAACTGCCGCTCCCCGAGGCCGTCGAACATGTGATCACGCATTCCGGCCTGCTGGCGCACTACCAGGCGGAGAAGGACGGGCAGGATCGCGTGGAGAACCTGCAGGAACTCGTCACGGCCGCGGACAATTTCGTCCGCGAGGTGCAGCTTGCCACCGCTGCGCCGGTCCGCCTGGAACCCGCGGACCCGGTGGCATTGCCGGTCACCGACGGCATCGCTGACAGCAATGAAGGCGCGACCGATCCGCTGACGGCGTTTCTGACGCACGCTGCGCTCGAGGCGGGTGACACGCAAGCGGAGGCCGGGCGCGCCGCATTGCAGTTGATGACGGTGCACTCCGCCAAGGGTCTCGAGTTCCATACAGTATTCGTCACCGGACTGGAGGAGGGTCTCTTTCCGCACGAGAACAGTCTCTCCGAAGCCGACGGGCTCGAGGAAGAGCGGCGTCTCATGTACGTGGCCATCACGCGCGCGCGGCGGCGCATCTACTTGACGCACGCGCAGACGCGCATGCTGCACGGGCAGACCCGCTATGGCATCCCGTCGCGCTTCGTCAGCGAGTTGCCAGGCGAGCTCGTGCAGTGGCTCTCACCCTATCGTCGCCGCGCCATCGATGTCGACGATGCGGAATGGGGCCGGGTAACGAATGCCCCGCAGGCAACGCCGGCGGCGCCGCACTGGCGCATCGGGCAAAGCGTGAAGCACGCGCGTTTCGGGCTGGGCGTGATCATCGATGCCGAGGGCCGCGGTGCCGACGCTCGCGTGCAGGTCAACTTCCGGGATGAGGGCGTGAAGTGGCTGGCGCTCGAATACGCGAAACTGGAGCCCGCCTAGACGCGCCGGTGGGCGTGGCCATTGGCAAGCCTGCGCGGTATCGAACCCGCACGCCGCCATCCCCGCGCCGGTACAATGCCTGTGGATGACGCCGCAAGCAGACGGCGATGGGGGGGGCATGACCGAAACCGAAGTCTCAGCATCGACGATTCCCGACGTCCGAACCGTTGGCGCCGCTGCCCCTTTGCGTTGGCTTGCCGCGGGTTGGCGCGATTTCCGTGCGCACCCTCTGCCGAGCGCGTTCTACGGCGCCTGCTTCGCAACCATGGGCTTCCTGATCCACATCGTGTTCCAGCACGCGTACCAGTACGTGTCGGCGCTGGTTACGGGCTTCTTCCTGGTGGGTCCGTTCTTCGCCATCGGATTGTATGCGCTGTCGCGGCGCAGGGAGCGCGGCGAACCGCCATGGCTGGCGCCGACGCTCGACGCGTGGGCCGCCAACAAGAGTGCCATCGGACTCTTTGCGCTGGTGCTCGGCGTGATCCTGCTGGTCTGGGCGCGCGCGTCGCTGGTGGTCTTCGCGCTGTTCTTCACGCAGGATATCCCCGACATGAAGGACTTCGCCGGGCGCATCTTCGCGGTCGACAACCTCGAGTTCCTGCTGGTCTACCTTTGTGTCGGCGGCTTTTTTGCCATCCTCGTGTTCGCCATCAGCGTGGTGTCGGTGCCGATGATGCTGGACCGCAACACCGACGGGATCGTCGCGGTGCTCACCAGTCTCGCGACCGCTTCGGCCAACGTGCCTGCGATGATCGTCTGGGGACTCATCATCGTGGTGCTCGTCAGCCTGGGCTTCGCACTGTGGTTTGTCGGGTTGATCGTGGCCGTGCCGGTGATCGGGCACGCCACCTGGCACGCGTATCGCGAGTTGGTGGTCTAAGCGTCCGTCGTGGCGGCAGGCGTCGTGGCCGGCGTCTCGTTGGCGTGGAACACGTCCCGGTAGCTGATGTAGTCGGAGATGTGCAGGCACGCCGCGAAGAACATGAGGTAGGGCATTAGCAGTGCCAGCACGATCACCTGCGCGATCGACTGCGGCAGGATCATCGCCAGCACGCTGACCGCCAGCCCGGGCAGCACGACGCCATAGAAGAACACGCCGAGGCCGTAAATGGCCAACGGCCGCCAGTTGGCGAACGCGGCACGCATGCTGGCCAGCAGTGCGGCGCCCGGCCCGGCATTCTGGAACACGATCAGCGCCGGCGCCCACCACGTGGCCACCAGCACCGGTAGCGACAGCAGTGCGGAGAACAGCATCCCGAACTGCAGTTGCCGGTCGTCCAGCGTCTTCTCCATTTCCGCTTCCGTCGCCTTGCCGCTGTTGGAAATGAACTCGATCAGCTTGCCGCCATCGACCAGCGCCGAACCAAAGACCGCGGCGGTCATGCCGATCACGAAGAAGACGCCGATGGGCAGCAGCGCCCACAGGTTGGCACGGAACCCCTGCAGGATCATCGGGAGCGCAGGGGACGTGCCGCGTTCCTGGTTCCACGCGGCAGCGAGCAGGCCCACCGCCAGCACCGGCTTGATGATCGTCATCGCCCACGGCCCGATGAAGGGCAGCGCGCGCGTAACGAGCAGCAGCAGGTAATACGCGAGCAGCAGCACGACCCAGGCCAGCCGCTGCTGGTTGAACATGTGCAGCGCCTGCTTCAGCCAGACCATGCCCTGCAGCGCCGGATGGCGCGTGTAGGGATACGGGTGTGCGGTTTCGTCGTTCATGATTTCAGTTGGCGGCCACCGGAAAAGCCGGCATCGTGTCCACGCGCATGCGCAACACGCGCTCGAAGTGCGCCGGGTCGTGGGCGTGAATGAGTTCACCCGGGCGCGGCAGGTACAGGTCGTAGAGGCGCGACAGCCAGAAGCGCAGCGCCGCCGCGCGCAACAGCGAGGGCCACGCCTCGCGCTCGTCGGGGACGAGCGGCCGCCGCTGCGCGTAGGCAATCGTCATCGCCTGCGTGCAATCCTCGCGCAAGGCGCCGGTGGCGGCGTCCACGCACCAGTCGTTGACGGTGATGGCGAGGTCATAGGCGAAGAAATCGGTGGCGGCAAAGCCGAAGTCGATGATGCCTGCAACGTCTTCGCCCGCGAACAGCACGTTGTCGCAGAAAAGATCGCCGTGGATCGCGCCCTTCGGCAGCTTGCCGCGCCCGAACCCGGTCTGGTACTTGATCTCGTCATCGAGCAGCGCGATCTGCGCGGCATCGAGATACGGGTTCACGGCGCGTGCCGCCTGGCGCCACCAGGCGGGACCGCGGCGGTTGGTGAGCCGGCTGCGATAGGTTTGCGACGCGATGTGCAGCCGCGCCAGCGCGTCGCCCACGCGCGCGCACTGCGCGATCGTGGGTACGTCCACCGGCGCACCCTCGACGCGCGCCACGAGGCTTGCGGGCTTGCCGTTCAGCAGCGAAAAGAGTGCGCCGCTGCGGTCGGCTTCAGGTGCCGGGACCTCGACCCCGGCGCGCGCAAGATGCGCCATCAGGTTCAGGTAGAACGGCAGTTCGGCGGCGGGGAGGCGCTCGTAGAGCGTGAGCACATAGCGCCCGCGGTCGGTCGTGACGAAGTAGTTGGTGTTCTCGATGCCCGCGGCGATCGGCTGCAGCTCGGTCAGGACCCCGACGGCGTAGCGCATGAGCCAGGCGTCGAGATCGGGTGCGGTTACCTGCGTGTAGACGGACATGGAGCGAAAGTCAGGACCGCGGTTGGGAATGCGTGGTGTCGCGACGGCACGGCACCGGCTCGCGTTGTAGCGCAGGAATAGTTCAAGTCACCAGGAAAAGAGAAGCCACATCGGCGGGCGAAGGCCGAAGTCGAGCGAGTCGCGGCGAATGAACGTGGTGCCGTTACCGCTGGGGATCAGGAAGTACGGCCGACCACCGTTGCGGGGCGTCACCTTCACGTAACGCAATTCGCCGTTGACGCGTGCTTCCTCGAGTGTTTCGTTGTCGTTGCGGATGATCGTGACCTGCGGCTCCAACTCCGGGTCACCGCCGACCTCGGACCGCGGGGTCGGCGGTGCCGCGGGCGGCGGTGGTGGCGTCGCGGGCAGCGGAGGGGGCGGCGGAGCGGGTGCCGGCTGCGCGGCCGCGCCCATCGCGAATCCCGCCGCGCATAGCAGCGTGACCAGGGAGCGAAGCAGGGGCCGGGGCGCGATCGACATCAAGATTCCCCGATTCTAGCAAACGAGGACCGGCGACAGCGGCACCAAGGCGACACTCCGGCGACATCCGCCAAATGCGTACCGCTGCTGCAACGTCCTACAAGTTGAGCATCTTCTCGCGCTCTTCGCGCGACGGCACGAAGCCGCGGCTTTCGTAGAACGCAAATATGGCCTCGACGATGGCTTCGGGATCTTCGATGACTTGCATCAGCTCCATGTCCTTGGCGCTGATCATGCCTTCGCCGACCATCCGGTCACCCATCCAGTCGAGGAGGCCGCGCCAGTAGCTGTCGCCCACGAGGATAATCGGGATGCGCCGGGACTTGCCCGTCTGCACCAGCGTCAGCACCTCCGACAGTTCGTCGAGCGTGCCGAAACCGCCGGGAAGGATGACGTAGGCGGAGGCGAAGCGGACGAACATCATCTTGCGCGCGAAGAAATACTTGAACGCGACGGAGACATCCTGGAATTCGCCACTGCCCTTCTCGAAGGGCAGCGTGATGTTGAGACCGATGGCCGGCGAGTTGCCCGCGTGCGCACCCTTGTTGGCGGCTTCCATGAGGCCTGGGCCGCCGCCGGAGATAACGGAGAAGCCGGCATCGGACAGCCGGCGCGCGATGTCCTTTGTAGTTTCGTAATATGGGTGGCCTTCCTTGATCCGCGCGCTGCCGAAGACGCTGACGGCGGGGCGGATGCCGCGAAGGCGTTCGGTGGCAATGGCGAACTCTGCCATAATCCCCATGACCCGCCACGCTTCCTGGCCATTGGTCGTGTTGAGTGCGTGTGGATCGATGAGTTCCGGAATCTTGTGGGTGTGACGCATGCCTGTACTCGTGCTGGTGGATGGGTCTTCGTAC
>JBBQEY010000145.1:0-8283 GCA_038321425.1 Burkholderiales bacterium
GCGGCGATTGTAGGAACGCTGGTCTTTTGCGCGCCGGTGTGCGCACAGGTCTACGTCACGGGCACAGGCACGCTCAAATGTTCGGACTGGTTAAAGGCCCGTGAAGACGGTCACGGAGCGCAAGTGGATTTAAACATCCAATGGATTGCCGGTTTTGCAGTCGGGCACAACTATTATGCTGAGCGCTCGAAACAAGTGATAGTTGACTTGAATGACATCCGTTTCGCCACTGATAAATTCTGCCGAGACACGCCATTGGCGACACTCATGCTAGCCGCCGCGCAATATGTGCAGGACGCAGGTGGAGCAATGGCCTCTCACAACAAGAAGCGCTAGTGTGCGCGATCAGCGAGATGGTCAACCCGTTATTCAGCGTGACGATGTACACGCCTGCGGCGTTACTCATTTCGATTGCGCCTCGTCGCTTGTGTAACGAAGCGGCAATTCAAAAACCGGACAACGCTGCGACCCCGGGTCGTAACCCAACAACAAGAATAGCCGCGTGAGATGGTCGACTGGGAACGATTGTCCTTCTAACCACTCGGCCACCCGCTCTCGCGACAAGACTGGTTCGTCGGTGAAGACCACGAGAACATAGCCACCCGCATAGGGCGGGTCTTTGAGGTGAGGATGACGCGCGTCTTTTCTGGTCACTCGGCTAGCCAGCGACGACATAAAGTCAGGTTTCGTCCACATCTCCCAATCGAATACTCGACCGGCTTTGAAAGCGCGGATTGCCTCGCCGCTGACAAGCTCGGTGACTTCGATAGCTACCCGACGACCGTCCGAGTCGCGCGCCTCGCAGTCCGGGGGGTCATTGGGTCGCCCACGTGGCTTGTAGTCGCTTAAGCCGATTGGTGTCCCGGCCTGCTCCAGCGATTCCACCAAGCTTTGAACGACACCCCACTCCTCCTGATCGCGATCTAGCGGCCAATCGAAGTAGCTGGCATACCCTCGCGACTTTGCGATGGCTTCTCGCATCGCGGCGACAATCGATTTCTCGTCCTCGTCGGTCATCGCGCAAGTCCGTACCTAATTCCGTACCTAATCGCTAAATGTTAGTAGGCACTTCCACGGAGACTGGTGCCGGCAGTAGGAATCGAACCCACGACCAACGGTTTACAAAACCGCTGCTCTACCCCTGAGCTATGCCGGCGAAAACTACTTGATGATCTGCAGGTGCGAAGGCCGCGCCCTGGGTTTTTGCGGGTCCTTGCCGCCCTTGCCGCCCTTGTCGCCCTTGTCGGGCACGGGCGGCTCGAGGTCCTTCGGGGCGGTGGCTTCCACCAGCGAGGCCACGGCGTCGGTAGGCGCCGAGAACGCAAAACCGTAGCCCGTTTCCTTCGCGAAGACGCCGGAGACGGCGCTCATCGGCACGGACACTTCCTGTGACGCGCCGTTGAAGCGCGCGGAGAACTGGACCCACTCGTTGTCGATCGTGAGCTTCCGCGTGGCCGAGGGGCTAACGTTGAGCACGATTTCACCGTTCTTGACGAACGCCACCGGCACCCGGGTCTCGTCGTTGACCTTGACCGCAAGGTACGGCGTGAGCGAGTTGTCCCCGCACCATTCGCAGATGGCGCGGATCAGGTAGGGCTTGGCGGATTGCTCGGACATGAAGAAAGCATACGACGGGGGCGCATCCGGGTGCAAGAACCCCCCGGATGGCGCAACCGCTTCCTACTTCCGCATCCCGCGCTCGGCGCTGGTCAGCGCCTCGGAGAACGCGGGGCGCGCGAACAGGCGTTCGGCGTACTTCATCAGCGGCGCGGCCTGCTTCGGCATCTGGATGCCATAGTAGTCGAGGCGCCACAAGAGCGGGGTGATGGCGACGTCGAGCATCGAATAGTCCTCGCCCAGCATGTGCTTGTGCTTGGCGAACACGGGCGTGATCTGCAGCAGTGCGTCACGCACCAGGCCGCGGGCCTTCTCGGCGTTCTTCTGGTTGTTGCCGTCCAGCGCGTCGATGTGACAGAACAACTCCTTCTCGAAGCGATGCAGGAAGAGCCGCGCACGGGCGCGCATTACCGGGTCGGCCGGCATCAGCTGCGGGTGCGGGAAGCGCTCGTCGATGTACTCGTTGATGATGTTGGACTCGTGCAGCACCAGATCGCGCTCGACCAGCACGGGCACCTGGTTGTACGGGTTCATCACGGCGAGGTCCTCCGGCTTGTGGTCGAGGTCGACGTCGATGATCTGGAAATCCATGCCTTTTTCATGCAGCACGATGCGGCAGCGCTGGCTGAAAGGGTCGGTGGTCCCGGAGTAGAGGGTCATCATTTTGTTATCTCCCTGCGCGCGGCAAGCCGCCGCGTGATTAGAAGCATGAGCCGGAAGGCGGGACCACCGGCGCGAGGGCCCCGCTAGGGACCCGCTGCAATCCAACGGGGCACGGCGTGACCCGTGCCCCGCGCGGATGTTGGGTGAACGGCGTTCAGTGCACGTTCTTCCAGATCGAGCGCTTCAGCAGATAGACCAGCGTGAAGAGTGCGCTGAGGTACAGGAGCACCATGATGCCGAGGCTGATGCGCTTGTTCTTCATCGGTTCGGCGGCATAGTCCATGAAGTTCACGAGGTCCGCCACCCATGCCTGGTACTCGGCCTGGGACAGCGTGCCCGGGGTATCCGGGTCGGCGCGGAGCGTGACGACATTCCACTTGCCGCCTTCGCCCGCTTCAAGTTTGTTCAAGCCCTTGACGGCGATGGAGGCCGCCAGCGCGCGCGCGTGGTCGTCGAAGGTGGTGGTGACGAGGCGCGTCGGACCCGACAGCTCCCATAGCACGTGGGGCATCGCGACCTTGGGGAACACGAGGTTGTTCCAGCCGGTGGGCGTCGCGGGGTCGCGGTAGAACGACAGCAGATAGTTGTAGAGCCAATCGGCGCCGCGGATGCGCACCTCGAGCGTCAGGTCGGGCGGCGCTGCACCAAGCCACGTGCGCGCGTCGGCAGCCGTCATCGCCGCGGTCATCGGCGAGGAAATGCGCTGGCCGCCGAAGATCAGGTTGTCCTGGATCTGCTGCTCGGTGAGCCCGATGTCCGTCAGGCGCTCGTACCGCAGGTATTTCATGCTGTGGCAGTTGAGGCAATAGTTGACGAAGTTGCGGGCGCCGCGCTGCAGCGATTCGGCATCAAGGCGATGGATGGGGGCGGGATCGAGCCGGAGATCGGGGCCCCCGGCGGCACCGGTAATGCCGGCGAATGCGAGAAGACCCGCGGCTACGATGGTGGCGATCTTGTTCATGCGGTCACGTCGTCCTTTCGGGGACGGGCTTGGTCTTGTCGCGCGCCGTGTACCACGGCATCAGCAGGAAGAAGGCGAAGTACACGACGGTAAACAGGCGGGCCGCCACCGTCGCGATGTCCGCGGTACCGAGCAACGGCCAGCTCGCCGGGAACTGGCCCCACACGGTGACGGGCACCACGCCGAGGTAACCCAGGACAATGAAAGAGATGACGAACGCGGCCAGCCAGCCCTTGTAGAGGTTGCCGCGATAGCGGATCGAGCGCACCTTGCCACGGTCGAGCCACGGCAGCGCGAAGAAGATCATCACCGCCGCGCCCATCAGCAGCACGCCCCATACCTGGGTGGCGAAGAACGAGGGCACGGCGCGCAGGATCGCGTAGTACGGCGTGAAGTACCACACGGGCGCGATGTGCGCGGGCGTCTGCAGGGGATCGGCCGGGATGAAGTTGTTGGCTTCGAGGAAGTAACCGCCCATTTCCGGCACGAAAAACAGGATCGCGGAGAAGATGGCGAGAAAGAACACGACGCCGACGAGGTCCTTGATCGAGTAGTACGGGTGGCTGTAAATCATGTCGAGCGGCAGACCTGTTTCCGGATTGATTGGCTGGTGCTTGACGTCGATGCCGTCCGGATTGTTGGAGCCCACTTCGTGCAGCGCCGTCAAGTGCGCGGCGACGAGGCCGAGCAGCACCAGCGGCAACGCGATGACGTGGAAGGCGAAGAAGCGGTTCAGCGTGACGTCGGAAATGGTGAAGTCGCCGCGGATCCACAGCGCCAGGCCGTCACCGATGATGGGCAGCGTGGAGAAGAGATTGACGATCACCTGCGCGCCCCAGTACGACATCTGGCCCCACGGCAGCAGGTAGCCAAAGAAGGCCTCGCCCATCAGCACCAAGTAGATCAGGCAGCCGAAGATCCACAGCAGCTCGCGCGGCTTCTGATAGCTGCCGTACATCAAGCCGCGGAACATGTGCAGGTACACGACGACGAAGAACATCGACGCGCCGGTGGAGTGCATGTAGCGGATGAGCCAGCCCCACTCGACGTCACGCATGATGTATTCGACGGAGTCGAACGCATACTTGGCGTCGGGCTTGTAGTTCATCGTGAGGAAGATGCCGGTGATGATCTGCATCACCAGGACCAGCATTGCGAGCGAGCCGAAGTAGTACCAGAAGTTGAAGTTCTTCGGCGCGGGATACTTGCCCCACTGGCTTTCCCACAACTGGGTCAGCGGAAATCGCGCGTCGATCCAGCCAAGAATCTTGTCCATCCATCCGCTCCGTCAGTATTCCGATCCGCCCTGCGTCCCGCGCAAATCACGCGGCGAGGTGCGGGGTGATGCTGGTTGTGCTTTAGCTGCCTTCGCCGACGCCGATGACGATCTTGGCGTCGGACAGGTACTTGTACGGCGGGATGACCAGGTTCGTGGGCGCCGGCATACCCCGATAGACACGGCCGGCCAAGTCGAATTTCGACTGGTGGCATGGACAGAAGAAGCCGCCCAGCCACTCCGGGCCGAGATCGGCGGGCGCGGGTTCAGGCCGGAACGTGGGCGAGCAGCCAAGATGCGTGCAGATGCCAATGGCGACCCACATCGAATCCTTGATGGAGCGATGCTGGTTCTTGCAGTTGGCAGGCTGCTGCGGCACGGACGAATCGGGATCGGCCAGCACCGGATTCAATTTGGGCAGCGTGGCCAGCATCGCCTTGGTGCGGTTCAGCACCCAACAGACCTTGCCGCGCCATTCGACCGTGATGAGCTGGCCAGCCTCGACCTTGCTGATGTCGACCTCGACCGGCGCGCCGGCCGCGCGGGCGCGGGCCGAGGGCCAGAAGGACATCACGAAGGGCACCGCGGCCGCTGCCACCCCCACCCCACCCACCACACCGGTGGTGCCGAGCAGGAAACGCCGTTTCTTGCTATCGACCGCTTGATCTGCCGCAGCTTCGGACATCTTCCAGGACCTCATTGAAGCGCGAAAACTAGGAAAGTGGCATGCGTCCGCCAGAGGCGGGCCACCGTTTTCGCGACAAGTTCGCAAAACCTGCCGATTATACGGGATTTGTGCGGTGCGCCGGAAGCCCCCGTCCGTGTTTGTCACAGGAAAATAGCGGCGAATCAGCGGCTTGCGCACACTTTGTGCATCGGCTTCCGATATCTTGGGTGAGACGCATTGCACCCGCTGCCCCTATACTTTGACCCATGTTGCGCAAATTCTGGCTTATCTTCGCTCAAGCCTGCACCGTCTTTCTGGCTGCGCTCTTCATCGTCTCGACGCTGCGGCCCGAACTGCTGCAGCGCGTCGGCGGCCGCACGGCCAACGTGATTGTCACGCAGGAGACGCGCACGCCGGTCACTGGCGTGCGCGTGGCGTCGTACGCCGATGCCGCGCGCAAGGCGATGCCGGCGGTGGTGAACATCTACACCAGCCAGGATGTGCGCACGCGCAATTCGCTGGCCGACGATCCGGTGTTCATGCGCTTCTTTCCGGACTTGGCGCGCACGCAATCGCAGAAGCGGACAAGCCTCGGCTCCGGCGTGATCGTGTCGTCGGAAGGCTATGTGCTGACCAATCATCATGTGATCCAGGGCGCCGACGACATCCAGCTCGTGCTGTCCGATGGCCGCCGCGTGGCGGCGCACGTGCGCGGCACCGACCCCGAGTCCGATCTCGCCGTGCTGAAGGCCGATGCGCGCGAGTTGCCGGCGATGACGTTCGCAGTCACCGACAGTCCGCAGGTGGGTGACGTCGTGCTCGCGATCGGCAATCCTTTCGGTCTTGGCAACACCGTGACGCTGGGCATCGTCAGCGCACTCGGCCGCAACTATCTCGGCGTCAATCGCTTCGAGGATTTTATCCAGACGGATGCCGCGATCAACCCGGGCAATTCGGGCGGAGCGTTGATCGATACCGCGGGCAACCTGATCGGGATCAACAGCACGATCTATTCGCAGTCGGGCGGTTCGCTCGGCATCGGGTTCTCGATTCCGGTGTCGCTGGCGCGCAATGTGTTCGAGCAGATCGTGCGCGACGGCGAGGTGACGCGCGGGTGGCTCGGTATCGTGCCGCAACCGATGACGCCGGACGTCGCGAAGGCACTGGCGATCAATCGGCTCGATGGCGTGCTGATCAGCGACATGCTGCGCGGCGGCCCGGCCGAACGCGCCGGTATGCTGGTGCGCGACGTGGTGCTGGAGATCGGCGGCAAGTCCACGCGCAGCGTGCCGCAATTAATGGCGCGCATCGCGGAGCTTCCGCCCGGATCCAGTATCACGGTGCATGTGCTGCGCGACGGGCTCGACGTCGAGATCGACGTGATGGTCGGCAAACGGCCGAAGCCGGAAGCGCAATGACAATCGGCAGCGCCGATTGTCACCGTAGGCTGGGCTTCAGCCTCACGGGGATAGCGCCGCATTGGACCTGCGAGGCTGAAGCCTCGCCTACAGAATCAACTTTCGTTCCCCCATTGGATCAGGGTGTGCGCGTCGCGTCCGCCTCGGACGCCTCGTCGTCGGATTCCTTCGGCGACACGCTGATGAAGCGCGCCAGGAACAGCCCGAGCTCGTAGAGCATCCACAGGGGAATCGCCAGCATCAGCTGCGACAGCACGTCGGGCGGCGTAAAGATGGCGCCGATGACGAAGGCGCCCACGATCACGTAGGAGCGGATCGAGCGCAGCTTCTCCAGACTGACCACGCGCATGCGCACCAGCACGATCACGATCACCGGCACTTCGAAGGTCAACCCGAACGCGAGAAACATGCCGAGCACGAACGACAGGTACTTGTCGATGTCGGTCATCATCTGCACGCCTGCCGGCGTGTAACTCGCGAAGAACCCGAACATGATCGGGAACACGAAGAAGTACGCGAACGCCATCCCGATCAGGAAGAACACGAAGCTCGACAGGATCACCGGCACCACGAGTTTCTTCTCGTTTTGGTAGAGGCCCGGCGCCACGAAGGCCCACGCCTGCCACATCACATAGGGCAACGCGATGACAAAGGCCGCCATCAGCGTCACCTTGAGCGGCACGAGGAACGTGCCGGTAACATCCGTCGCGATCATCGTCGCGCCTTGCGGAAGTGCTTTCAGCAGCGGCGCCGCGAGCAGTGCGTAGATGTCCTTCGCAAACGGAAACAGGACCAGCAGGACGACCAGCACGGCGATCAACGCGCGCATCAGCCTCGTGCGCAGCTCGAAGAGATGCGACAGGAAGGTCTCCTGGATCGCGGAAGTTGGGGTCGGATCGGTCATCGGGAACGGCGCTTCAGATGCGGTCGAAGCCGGGCAGCGACGGCTGGCGCCCCGGGGCGGCTGACGCGGCTTCCGCCAATTCGCTGCCGGGTTCGCCCACTCGTGGCGCCGGATCGAATGCCGGCTCGGTCAGCTCCTGCGGCGCCTGTAGGACATCCGGCGGGGGGGCGTCCCTCGCCCCCTCATTCAACTGGTCCTCGACGGCCTTGAAGCTGCTTTCCGCACCGCGGGCCGCGGTTTCCACCGACGACTTCAGATCCTGTGCGGCTGATTGCACTTCCTTCTGCAGCTTGCGCAGTTCGTCGAGCTCGATCTCACGGCCGATGTCCGACTTCACGTCATTGACATAGCGTTGCAGGCGGCCGAACAGATGGCCCATCGTGCGCGCCGCCTTGGGCAGGCGCTCCGGGCCGATGACGATCAGCGCCACGACGCTGATGAGGACGAGTTCCGAGAATCCGATGTCGAACATGGAAGGGACCTAGGTCACGATCGCGCGCACTGCGGCGCGAAGGCCGGACGGCGGGAAGGCACAGGCGCTGCGCTGGCGCCGCCGCGGAGGACAGCGCCTTCTTCAGGACCGGGACATCGCGCGTCGTCCGGGGTCAGGACCGGGTCGTTTCCTTCTTGATCTCAGCGTCGATCGTCTTGCCGGGGATCTGCTGCGCGGTGGCGTCCGGGGCCGCGGTGCTGGCCGCGTTGGGGTCATCAGGCGTCTTCATGCCGTCCTTGAAACCCTTCACGGCACCGCCCAGATCCTGGCCGATGTTGCGCAGT
>JBBQEY010000146.1:0-8255 GCA_038321425.1 Burkholderiales bacterium
TTGTCGGCGCCCTGTAATGTCAGGATCGTGAGAAACGTGACTCGGTTCATTGAGACCGATTTCGGCGCTTAGTAAGTAAGCCTGCGGTAATGGGATATCCACAGCGGCTCGTGTCGGCGCATCTTGCCCGTGGGGAAACGCGGCCGATTTCCGTTCCGCAATTCCGAGCGAAATTAAAGCGATAATGTCCTTGAAATGTCCTCGTCTACGCGGATACGTCAGGCGAATGGGTCAAGCACCTTTACACCCGCTTTCTTGAAGTCGCGCGTGTTTCGTGTGACGACGATGAAACCGTGAACAAGTGCAGTCGCCGCGATCAGACTGTCCTTGATCGGCAGCGCCCGGCCGGACCGGCGCAGTTGGGCAAGAAGTTCTGCCCAGCGAAGGCCTGTCCGCGCGTCCCATGGAACGCAGATGATTCTTGCGACGCCCCCATCAAACCAAGTTTCGAGTCCGCGACGGCGCTTTCCTGCTGGCAGAAGATGAATCCCGAACCGGATCTCGCCCAGAATTATGGGATCGACCACCAGTTCACGCTCGTTGCGCCGCAGCCATTCGATAGCCTTGGAATCGGGTACAGGCTTGGTCGCCTCGCTGAGGACATTGGCGTCGACGAGATACGTCACAGCGTATCGGTCGACTCGGATTCAATGGGAACGTAGTAGCCCTTTTCCGGGCAGGCCAATAGCCAATCGACGAACCCTTCATTAGGAGGCGGCTGCCGGCGCAGAAGGCGATACTCACCGCGGGCGATGCGCTCGACCTCGAATTCCTGACCGGGCACAACGTTGTCCTGCTGTCGCAACTCGGCAGGCAGGATAAGTTGTCCCTTCGTGGAAACGGTCGTCTTCATATCGAAGTAAGATAACGTCTTACGTCGAGGAAGTCAACCGTAAATGTAACGGCTGGGTGGGGAACGACAAGCGGCCGAGGAAAGGTAGTTTCGGATGGTCAGGCGCCACCGAACTCCGTTCCGCAATTCCGAGCGAATCTATGGCAATACGGTGGGTGCGGACGGCAAACTCGCGGTGATTGCGGAACGAATTTTGGCGTAGGTATTCGAAACAGCGAAACTCTGCGACAGTCTGTGAGTCCGCAGGTCCCTGGTGACCCGCCAAGCTTCTTCGGACCAGATCAGTCTCGGAAGACGGCCCCGCTAGCCATGTCGGCTGCTGAGTCAAGCCTCGGCGAGATGCCCGACCTTCACATAGATCACGCAGCCGGGTTCGCTGAAAGGCCGGTGCCGGCTGAGGTGGGGACTGCGCAGCCAGGACCCCGGTAGGTAGTCGCCGAATTCGTCGCTGGCGATCACCACTCGGGCGTGGAAGTCTGCGTTGACGGCCATGTCTCTCCTCGCTTGTATTGGCGGTAGGTTACCCGCCGCGAAGGGCTCGCAGTTTTCGGGCCGCCTGTCGCCGGTCACGCCGGCCAATGACGCCGGACAGGCGGCCGACCCGCGGGCGCTGTCCTTCTGCTCCCTTGATCCACCGCAATGCCTTGGCCGCAAGACGTTGCTACTATCACCATAATCAATTCGCGCGTTGCCGCGCTACGTTCAAGATGGAGGCTAAATTGATGATCAGTGACATCGGCCCAAAGCCGCAATCGTTCAACATTGAACACGCGACGACGGAAAATACAAATTATCGGGCCACCGCCTGGAGCGGGCGCTATCTGCAAGTGACGCTGATGTCGATCCCTGTCGGCGGCGACATCGGCCTTGAAGCGCATCCGGAGACCGATCAGTTTCTGCGCCTCGACGCTGGCAGTGGCCGCGTCCAGATGGGAGCCGCGAAAGACAAACTGACTTTTGAAAAGGAAGTTTCGGACGGCTGGTGTGTCCTCGTTCCGGCGGGGACTTGGCACAACATCACCAATATCGGCGCGATACCGATGCAGGTCTATGCCATCTACGCCCCCGCCCATCACAAGCCCGGCAAGGTGCAGGCGACGGCGGCGGTGGCCGAAGCAGACAAAGACGACGAGCCAGCGGATTGGTCAGTGCAGCCGAAACATGCGCCCGATAAACACGGGTGACGGCGATATCTCGTTCATCAAGCAGCAGTTAGGCGCATCGGATCGGTCATGAGCATGTCCAAGGCACCTCGGAAGTCGCCCAAGTCGCCTCCGGGCCGTTGTAACGTGAAAGGCCGGGAGTCCGGGATGTTGCCCCGCACGTTAAGAGCGCGCAGCCGCCCTGGCGACACCACACTGCAGCGGCACGCCGCCGCGAAAGTCAGCAATGTGCCTGACAGCGGACGTAAAGCCGTGATCATCGATAGGCAGCATCCGGCCGAGAGTGTGTGCTGTGACAGAAGCGATAACGTACAATTTGCGCTTCATCCAGTGAGGCGCAAAGATGGCTACTTCGTCGCATTGGCTGTGGCAGCAACCGGGATGGCCCAATGTTACGTTTGACCTTGAGGTGCTTGGCCCCGCGTTATCGCGCGCGCGAACCGCGCAGGGACGCATCCTCGGCAAGGCGCAGGCCCTTGGCCTCGCGAACCTCGGCTCCGCGTTGGCGGAGATCTGGGTAGAAGAGGCGTCGGCGACGGCCCGCATCGAAGGCGAGAAGATCGATCTTGCCGCCGTTCGCTCATCGGTGGCCCGCCGCCTTGGCGTGGCTACGGTCGGTTCGCGGTCGCGCACCGTCGAGGGCCTTATGGACCTCATGCAAGACGCGACCGAGCGTTGGCAGGAGCCGCTCACCTTGGAGCGGCTTTGCGGTTGGCAGGCGGCGCTCTTTCCGACCGGCTACGCGGGTCTTCATCGCATCGCTGTGGGTGCCATCTGTGCCGGCGCTGAGCCAATGCAGATCGTCAGCGGCCCGATCACACGCCCACGTGTTCACTTCGAGGCGCCACCCGCAAAGCGCCTGGCGCGAGAAGTTAAACGCTTCCTCGGCTGGTTCGAGGCGACCCGCACCGCGCCGGTGGATGGCTTGGTCCGTGCTGGGATCGCACACCTCTGGTTCGAGGTGTTGCATCCGTTCGAGGATGGCAATGGCCGCGTGGGGCGTGCCATCGTCGATCTGGCTTTGGCGCAGGATGCGCGTCTCGATCAACGCCTGTACAGCGTGTCGAGACGGCTCGCGGAGCCTCGGAACGACTACTTCGCCGAGCTGGCGGTGGCATCGCGGGGCGGCCTCGACATCACTCGCTGGCTGCTGTGGTTCGTGGGGCAATTTGAGGAAGCGTGTCATGCGTCGGAGGGCATCATCGACGTGTCGTTGGCGAAGGCCCGGTACTGGCTTGAACACGCCGAGGCACCGCTGAACGACCGGCAACGCAAGGTGGTGAACCGCACGCTGGAGGTGGGGCCAGGGGGCTTCGAGGGCGGGATGAGCACGAGCAAGTACGAACACCTTGCGGATGTATCCCGCGCCATTGCCAAGCTACCCGATTCGGCCAAAAAAGTGAGACTCGAAAATTGGGTGCATCGCGAACTTGCGGATCGATTCCGCGATCGCCTGCTGGCCATTGACTTTCGCGTGGCCGCCCGTTGGGGCGCGATGGTCGGTGCATCGGAAGCACGCGGTCAGTCGTTGCCTGTCATTGATAGCCTGATTGCCGCCACGGGCCTTCAGCATGACTACACCGTCGTCACGCGCAAAATGAATGACCTGGAACGTTGTGGCGCACGCTGCGTCAACCCCTGGCTCGCGAGATAGCGAAGCATGGCGCAGCGCACCGCAAAATCCGCCAAGCCGCGCTCCAGCGGCAATCTGCGCATCGGCGATCACTGGAATGCAATCACGATCATCGCTCTGTCGCAAAGCAATCCGCTGAAAGCGGTGGCGGAGCTGGTGGAAAACAGTATCGACGCGCGCGCGAAAACGATCGTCCTCACCCGGGGCAAGGAAAAGGGCCAGCACTATCTGCGCGTGAAGGACGATGGCGAGGGGGTGCGCAGGAATGCCGACGGCGAGCCGGATTTTCATTACGTGGCCACGCACGTCTGCGACTCGGTCAAGCGCCGGCTGAAGGAGCAGGGCGCGGGCGGGTTGCAGGGTGAGTTCGGCATCGGCCTGTTGAGCTTCTGGACGCTGGGTGAGGAGCTTCTGCTGACTTCCGCCGGCAATGATGGAACTGCCTGCCAGATGCATCTGCGCAAGGGCGACCCGAGTTATCGCATCACGCACCGGCCCGCGCTCTTCCCTGAGCAAGGCACGGAGGTGCTGATCAAGGGCATCCTGCCGGGCATCAAGAATTTCAGCGGCGAGAAAATTCAGTGGTACCTGGCGGCCGAACTGCGTGACCGCATTCGTCATTCCGGCGTGTCGATCCGCGTCGTCGACCGAACCGCACGGGCGGAGTTCAAGGTCGAGCCTCGCCAATTCGAGGGCCGACTGTTGCACGAGCTGGACGGGGCTCTACCGCCCCAAAGCGAAGTGTATGCAGAGCTTTACCTGCACGCCCATGCGCCGGCCAACGTGGTGTCGCTCTACCGTTCCGGCACGCGTGTTCTCGGCAATCTGTCGGAGCTCGAGGCGTTCGCGCGCATGCCGTGGACGAGCAGTTACATCCAGGGAATCATCGATGCGCCATACCTCAACTTGACCCCGGGGACGCGGCTCGGGGTCATCCACGATGCGGCGCTGGCGCGCCTGGCTATCGAGCTCGCGCCGCTCGAGTCGCGTCTGGCAAAGATCATTGAGGACCAGCAGCGGGCGGAAGAAGAGCGAACGAGCCGCGATGTGCTTCGCTCCGTGCAGGGCGCACTCAAGGAGGCGTTGCTTGCGCTACCAGCCGAAGAGTACGACTGGTTCGATCTGCATCGTGGCGATGGCAAGCGTCGACCGAGGGTTCCCGCGGAATCTGTTCCTGCCGGAGCGCCGCACGCCGATGGTCAGGCGATGGCGATCGAGGCTGACGATATCCAGGAGCCCACTGAAGGTCAAAGGCAATTCTTCGAATACGCGGGTCCACTGTTCTCCGTGATGATTTCCCCCACCTCGAGCGTCATCCCCGTCGCCGGGTCACGCGCGCTCCGTGCAATCGCGCGCGATCGAGCGCGACGACCGGTGGAGCATGATCTTGCGTACGTCTGGTCGATCGTGGAGGGCGAAGGAGTGCTAGACCACGCTGGCGGGGAAATCGCCACGTATCGAGCGGCAGCCGAGCCGGGGCTCGCTCGCGTGGAGGTCGCGCTAACCCAGGGAGTCGTTGTCTGCAAGGCCGAAGCGCAGATCACCGTGACGGCGTCGTTGCTACCCAAAACGGGGAGCGGCGATTCCACGTATCAAGGCCTGCCGGGTTACACCTACCACAAGGCGGCGGGGGAACTCTGGCGTTCGCGCTTCGACGCGGAGCGCAATCTTGTGGTGATCAACAACGGCCATCGCGATTTTGTCTATGCGGCGCGCAGCAAGATGCTCAAGCTGCGTTACATCTGCCGGCTATTTGCCAAGGAACTCGTACTCAAGAACTTCGTCGGCATTCCGCCCGATCAGCTGCTCGAACGCCTGTTGGAATTGACTTTGTACACCGAGGAGAACTTGCGCTAAGCACTGCGTCCCCCTGACGCCGATTGGAGCGGGGTCCACTGCGTCCCTTCAGGGCACACGTCTGTGCTCGCCAACGTGTCGTGCTTTCTGGCCGAGGTCTATACGGCTGCGCATGCCTCCCTTATCGATGCCCAGGCCTTCGACGGTATACGTGCGCCAGGCAACAGACAGGGTGCGACTCCCATGCCAGGATGAGAGGATGAAACCCAACCTTATGCGCAAGCCCCGCCGTCATCCCCTAATGCTCGGCGCCGCTGCGCTGTCGATACTCATTTTGAGCACCTTCACCATGCCCAGTCACGCCACGGAAGAGCCGGAGTACCAGGTCGTTCGCGAACTCGCGGATATCGAGGTGCGCCAATACGCGGCCTACGCGGTCGCGGAGGTCGTGGTGGCCGGGCCGGCGGACGAAGCGGGCAACCAGGCGTTCCCGATTCTGGCAGGCTATATCTTCGGCAAGAACAAGGGCGAGCGGAAGTTCGCCATGACGGCGCCGGTGACACAGGCGGCCACGCCGGTGAAGCTGGAGATGACGGCGCCGGTCACGCAGGCCGCCGCACCCGGTGGCTTCGTCGTGCAGTTCGTGCTGCCGAGGGGCGTGACCGTGGCTAGCGCACCCGAACCCCTGGATGCGCGTGTTCAACTGCGCGAGGTGGTACCCGCGCAGGTGGCCGTCATCCGCTACTCGGGCTTTTGGTCGCAGTCGAACTACGAAGAACATTTAGGCAAGTTGCAGGCGGCGTTGCGCGCTGCCGACCTGGCATGGACGGGCGAGCCGGTGTACGCGCGCTACAACGCGCCGTTCACGCCCTGGTTCATGCGCCGCAACGAGATCTGGCTGCCATTGGCGCAGGCTCGCTGAACGGCCAAGCTTGACGGCGGGGCGGCGCGGTATGACCTGCGCCAAACCGCCCTACCATTCGAAGCGTTGAAATCCGGGTTGGAAGCTTGGTCGAAACCACCATTGGTGCGTGGATGAACGGCGTTGATGCATGCTTAAGCGAAGCCGAACCAGCGCGCGGGTGTCGTCGCGAGCAGCAATCGGCGGTCGCTCTCCTGCGGCACGATGCGCGCCAGCCATGTCAGTAGCGGTCCGTAGTCGAAGCGGCGGTCGCTGCGCAGAAACGGCCAATCGGAGCCCCACACAAGTTGTCGCGCTGAATACTCGCGCAGCAATGCCGCGCAAAAAGGATCGAGGTCGCGGTACGGGGCGGCTTCGCGCGAGCAACGCATGGGCCCGGAGAGCTTCACCACAACGCGTCCGCTTGCGGCCATCCCAAGCAGCGCGCGAAAGCCGGGCGCATCCACACCTTTCTCGGGATACGGGCGGCCGAGGTGATCGACGACTACGCGCACCGGCACATCCGCCAGCGCCTTTGCGATCGCAGCGAACTGGTCGCCCTGACACTGCACGTCGAGTACGAAATCGCGGTCGGCGAGACGCGCGAGCAGTCGCCCGAACGCCGCATCGCGTAAGGGTGCCAGCCCTGAGGAAATGAAGTCCACGCGTACACCGGCAATGCCGCGTCGCGCCAGTGCGTCAAGGCTGCGCCCCGATACACCGACAGGCACGCGGGCAATGCCGCGCGCGCGACGACCCAACCGTTCGAGCGCGTCGAGCGTGCAACGGTTGTCGTCGCCATACCCGGACGTCGGATTCACGATCACCACGCGCTCGACGCCGGACCCGTCCAGCACGTCGAGGAGCTCCTGCGCGGCGCCAAGCTCCGCTGCGATCGGCCGGTACGCTGTGTCGGCTGCGAAAGGAAACTTGTGCGGGTCCAGCACGTGAACGTGCGTATCGGTCGCGCGTGAAGGCAGGCGCAGCAGTGCGCCCATCTTCGTCACGGCAGCGCCGCCCGCAAGGCAAGCACGGCGCTGCGCGGGCTCGTCAGTACCGGCATTGCGACGCGCGCGCCGACGGCATCGAGCGCGCGACTGGTCGAAAAGTGCGCAAGCAGAAGCACATCGCAATCCGCGAATGAGTGCGCCGCATCGGCGAGTAAACGGTCGTGCTCGTCACCGCGTCCATCGCGCAGCGCCTGCATCGCCGCCGGGCTGCATTCGAAGCGCAACGTTGCCTGCACCCCGCTCGTGCGCGCCATCGCATGAAACTCCTCCTCCATCGATGCAACGCTCGGCCCGAACGTCGCCAGCATCCCGATCCGGCGGCCACGCGACAGCGCCTCGGCGAACATCGCTTCGTTCGGCTTCAGGACGGGGACGGGCAACGCGGCTTTCGCGTCGTCGATCGCCGGCCCGAAAGCTCGACCACCGCCGCGTGGTTCACGTTCGAATACACCGGCGGCTTGCGGTATGCCGACGTAAGGTAGCGAAACTGGTTGGCCTTCTCGAGGAAGCGCCGTGCGGTATCGATCAGATGACGATTGCCGCAGGCATCAATGAGGAGCAGATGGAATCGATAGTCCGCCTCGTTCCAGGCGTCGATGTCGCCCGCGTCGCGCGCGCGATCCATAGCCGCAATGGCTTCGTCGAACACGGCGATTTCTGCGGGTGGCAACCGGCGGGCCGCGGTTCGTTCCGCGGCCTCGACCTCGAGGCACGCGAGCAACTCGGTAATCTCCCGGATGTCGCGGGGCGACAGGGCGACGACCCGCATTCCACGCCGCGGCTGCAGCTCGAGGTAGCCTTCGTCCTGCAGCCGCACCAGCGCTTCATGAACCGGTGTGCGGCTCATAACGAGGCGCAGCGCGAGCGCGGGCTCGAGCGCGGGCTCGAGCGACTCCGA
>JBBQEY010000147.1:0-8171 GCA_038321425.1 Burkholderiales bacterium
TTCAGCAGCAGGCGTTGTCCGGTGATCACCGAAAGCGGCGGTACCAGATCGACCAGGTCGCTGCCCAGTGGATTGGCGGTGACGGCGATGGGCGGCAGCGTTGTTGGCGTTGGCTGCGGCACGGGCGTCTGCGCCGCCACGGACATGGAAACCACGAGCAATAGAATACAGATCGGGATACGCGGCATCGGTCGTGGGCTGCGCGCGGCGCCCGGCGTTACCGGGCGTTAACGCAACAAAGTTGCATGGAAGCCCGATGCTACCGCAATGCAATTGCGTTGCATAGTGTATACAGCCGAAAATCGCGAAGCCCGCGCGATGGCTCTGCCATCGCGCGGCGCCGCGACGCTATCGGGGCTGAGGCGCGGTCTTCGGCTTGGCGGCCGGCGCGGACTTCGCGGTGGGGGCAGGCTTGGCCGGTACCGTACCCACGTCGACCCGGCCCGCATTCGTCATCTTGAACAACACGCCGGAGCCGTCGTCTTTCTGCACCGCGAAGCGGCCGGACACGACGATCGGATCGAACGTATAGGTGACCGGCGTGGTGGCCTCCACCTCGACGATGGCATCGGCGCCTGCAGGCAGGCAGAACGAGCAATGCGGCGGCACTGCCGAGATGAGGAAGTGCCGTTGCTTGTCGCCGATGTCGAGCGGGATCATGAAGCCCTGCACCTTCACGTCCTTGCGGTCGAGCGCGAGGATGTCGGGCGAATACTCGTAGACCATCTTGCCGCCCTGCTTCACCGGCTGCACCTGCGCCAGCGTCTGCCAGGACACGACGCCGTCACGCTCGGGCAGCAGCGTGGCCGAGAAACTGGTGGCCGACGGCAAGCCGGCGCCGCCAATGCCCGTATTGATGGCCGCGGCCGTGCCGGACACGGCGACAAGCACAACGCAACACCCGTGCAGCAAATTTCGCATGCAGATCATCCTTCGGCCAGCGTGGCCGCGACATCGAGGCGTGAAGCACGCCAGGCAGGCCAGAGCGCTGAAAGTATACCCGTGCCCATCGCCAACGCCACCACGGCCCATTCGACGGGCAGCCAGCGCCACGCCGCAGCGGCCAGCGGCGCCGCATCCGGTCGCCAGTGCGCAATCCCGAGCACCGCGCCGTGCGCCAGCAGCAAGCCGATGACCGTGCCCACCGCCGCCAGTGCGATGCCTTCGACCAGCAGCACGCCCGCGACCTTCCCGCGCGTCGCGCCCAGCGTGCGCAGGATGGCCATGTCGTAGCGGCGGTCCTCCAGCGCCTGCGCGAGTGCCACGAACAGCATCAGCGCCGACGCCGCCATCAGCACCAGCGCGAACGCGCGGACCAGATCGACACCGGCGCCGAAAACTGTCAGCAGCCGCGCCGTTTCGAACGCCGGCGATGCGGCGACCCATTCGGTGTCCTTGTCGATCGCCCGCGCCAGCGTCGCGGCCGCCAGCGGACTGCGAAACTTGAGCAGGGCCAGTGTCACTTCGCGATCGTCGTCGTGCGCGTCATGCGCCGCGTCGGCCTTGCCATCCGCGGGCACCGGGTGGTGCTCGTGCACGGCCCACACGCTCTCGAGGCCGGTCAGGACCAGCCGGTCGAGCACCGATCCGGTCGGTGCCAAGACCCCAGTGATACGGTATTGCGCGTCCTCGTGCTCGCCGCCACCCGTTGCAAGCCCGTGGGCGCCTGCAAACGTGCTGCCCACCGTCAGGCCGGTTGCACGCGCCACGTCGCTACCCAGCACCGCGTCGAGCGGCGCAGTCCACAACGCGCCAACCGCCAGTACGCCGCCATAGAGTTCTACCAGTGTCGGTTCCGTCCCCACGATGCGGAAACCGCGCAGGTTGTCGCCGAGCGACAGCGGAATGACACGCGTCACGCGCGGATCGGCACGCAACTGCGTGATGGCCGCCAGTGGAATGTTTCCCGGGGGCACATCGACGTGATAGACGCCGGCCAGCACCAGCTGCAGCGGGCTGCCCTTCGCGCCGACGACGAGGTCGATACCCGCCGCGTCGCGTTGCAGCCGCGTCTCGAGTTCGTGCGTCAGCAGCAACGTCAGCGTCACCACGGCCACGCCGATCGCCAGCAGTGCCACCACCAGCGCGGTCGACAACGGTCGGCGGCGCAGATAGGCCAGCGCGAGCCGCGCGATGTTCATGCGGCACGCACCATCGGGGGCAATGCGCGCACATGCGGCAACAGCGGCCGCACGCGATGATCGTGCGACGCTACCACCAGCGTCGCCCCGGCCTCCACCGCCTGCGCGCGCAGCAGTTCCAGCGCCTGCGCCGCATGGGCGTCATCGAGGTTGGCCGTCGGTTCGTCGGCCAGCAGAAGCACGGGCCGGTTGATGACGGCGCGTGCGATCGCCACGCGCTGGGCCTGCCCTTGCGAAAGCTGCCGCGGGTAGCGGCGCGCAAGCTCGGCCACGCCCAAGCCTTCCAGCAGTGCGGTGATCCGCGCGTCATCGACGGGTTGCCCGGCCAATGCCTGCGCCAGCGCCAGGTTTTCGCGCACCCGCAACGCATGGACGAGATGCAGGCGCTGCGGCACCAGGCCCACGGTGCGGCCACGCCAGCGATCGCGCGCGCCTTCGGACAGTGTCGCCAGGTCGACGCCGGCCACGCGCACCAGGCCCCCCTGCGGCACGATGAGACCGGCCAGGATATGCAGCACCGTGGACTTGCCCGAACCCGACGGCCCCTCGAGCAACCACGCTTCGCCCGCGCCGGCACGCCACGTATCCACGGTCACGGCAGTCGTGTTGGCGTAGCGATGCGCAATTCCTTCAAGTTCGAACATCCCCGCAATCTAGCGTATTCGCGCACCTCATGACAATTGCACGATCGGTTTCCCGCGCCCCGAGCTGATGCGGCTTGACGTTGTCCACCATCGCAATGCTCCTCCGCTCCGATTCGATGGTCGAAAAAAATCGGGCGGCCTGTGGGGCCGCCCGATTCGTGGATTTCTTGCTGCTGTCGCCGGAACGCTACGGTCGCGACCGGTCAGGCCGGCGCGCAGTCGTCGCACGAGCCCTTGACCGTGACTTCCACCGCGCGTCGCTGGAAGCCGCGCGGTAGGCTGATCGCGGGCAACCGCGCCTCTTCGAGGCAGATCACCTTGCCGCAATCGCTGCACTGGAAGTGCGCGTGCGCGTGACCACCGGCCGCGTTGCCGGGACCGGTCAGCGAGAATCGCCAGACGCGGTCGTCGCCCGAGAGCTTGTGGGCGAGGCCCTGCGCCGTGAGCCAGTCGAGGACTCGATACAGCGTCACGCGATCGACATCGCGGCCGGGTTCAAGGCGCGCTTCGATTTCGTGGTGAGTCAAGGCACGCTCCGCCGCGATCAGCGTGGCCAGCACGTCGATGCGCGAGCGCGTGGCGCGCGCACCCAATGCCACGAGGCGCGCCTCCGCCGATTGCGCGGCAGGCACGGCGCCGGGTGATCCGGGGACCGGCGCACGGCGGGGACGGCGGGCTACTGGGGCGTGTCGCATGCCGGACATCATAGCAATCTCCCGCGCGGTTTCAACGCGGCGCACCGGACGCGTTCAGTGATCGCGCCGCCAACGTTCGATTTCGCGTTCGATCGCCTCCGCCACATAGCTGCGCAACAGGTCGCCCACATGGAGGTTGATCGCGGCCACGAAGTCAGCACTGGCGCGATCGGCGATGGGCTGCAGCCGTTCGGCCAGCTGATCGCGGAGGCCGGTATCGGTGAAGAGATCGATCCGCTGCAGCACCTGCATCCGGATTTCCTCCGCTGCCGCCACCCAGCGCTCGTCGTCTTGGGCCATCGAGAGCGCCTCAGGGGCCGGGGCCCCCGCGGCGATCGCTGCCCCGCTCGCGGATTCCCCCGCCATCACGGCGAACGGACCGGTGGTGGGCCGGGTGGCCGCTTCAAGTTCAGCCAGTTCGCGGGCGGCCGCTTCCTGTTCGGCAACTTCGCGCGCGGTGGCTTCGCGTTCGGCCTGCTCGCGTTCGCCCTGCTCACGCTCAACCTTCTCGCGGGCCGCCTGCTCACGGGCGGCGGTTTCACGCTCGGCTGCTTCGCGTTGCGCCAGTGCGCGGGCGGCGGCTTCGCGCTCTGCAGCTTCACGTGCTGCAGCTTCACGTTCCGCCAATTCGCGGGCGGCCACTTGGCGTTCGGCAGTTTCTCGTTCGGCAGCGTCGCGCTCCGCGGCCTCGCGCGCCGCCTGTTCCACGGCGGCAGCCTCGCGTGCAGCAGCTTCCCCGGCCGCACGCGCGCGCTCCAAAGCTTCTGCCTCCGCTGCGGCGGCATCGCCGCTCGCCTCCTCGCGTGGCAACGTCAGCTCGATTTCCTCGTGCTCCGCGGAGGCCAGCAATGCCTCATCCGGTGGTGGCCGTAGTCGCACCGGCGGCACGATGGCAATCGAGTCAGGCGCATCACCGATCACCGAAGGTTCGCCGTCCTCGAACTCGAGCCAGGCCGAGGGCTCGCCTTCGACGGCCTCGCCTCCCACCGTCGTAGTCTCGTCCTCGACCTCGACGACATCGATGTTCTCGGTGAGCACCGGCACGGAGTCGGGGCCCTCGTCTGCTGGCGACGCCCGCGTGCGGATTGCGCGCGGCAGTTGTACTGCGGGCACGGCCTCGGTCAGCACGGGGATGTCGTCGATCGCATCCGCACGATTGCGGCGCATCAGCGCGTCGGCCTGGTCCAGCAGTTCGCGGGCGGTTGGCACGGGCTCAGTGTCCGCTCATATCGTGCGCACGCAACGCGTAGCCGCGCTCGCGATAGAAGCGAAACCGCTCGCGGCCGGCCGGCGCGTCGTCGTCGCCGACGATTTCGGCCAGACGCTCGAAGCGGCTGAAGAAGGGCGGCGGTTCCGGGTGCAGGTTGATCAGCACCACCGCCGTGCCCGAATGCTCGAGCCGATGATCGATCCACACCGGTGTCTGCGCTGCCAGCGGATCGTCCATCCGGCAATGCGGCAGGAATCCGGTGGGCGGGACGAGCCACAGCAGCCGGTCGAGCGCGGCGGTGGTCTGTGCATCGGGGGTCAGCACCCGCACGCTGCCATGCGCGCTGACCGCCTTGGCGGCAAGCCGGGCCGCCACCGTCAGGCGGTCCGCGACCCGCGTATAGAAATCGATCGAGGTCATGTGATCCGCGGGAGGTGACGGAGAATCACGACGCCGGACTCTCCTGTTCCAATAGCCATGTGGCGAGCAACGGCACGGGCCGCCCGGTGGCGCCCTTGTCCTTGCCGTCCTTCCACGCCGTGCCCGCGATGTCGAGATGCGCCCAGTCGTATTTCTTCGCGAAGCGCGAGAGAAAGCAAGCCGCAGTGATACTGCCGCCGGCACGGCCTGCGATGTTGGCGAAATCGGCAAAGTTGCTGGCCAGGCCCTCCTGGTAATCCTCCCACATCGGCAGTTGCCACGCGCGGTCGTAGGCATCGTCGCCGGCCGTCAGTAATGCACGGGCCAATGTTTCATTGTTGCTGAAGAGTCCGCTGGCAACGTGACCCAGCGCGATAACCATCGCGCCGGTGAGCGTGGCGATGTCGACCACCGCTACCGGCTCGTAGCGCTCGGCATACGTCAGCGCGTCGGCAAGGATCAGGCGGCCCTCGGCGTCGGTGTTCAGCACTTCGATCGTCTGCCCGGACATGCTGGTGACCACGTCTCCCGGTTTGGTGGCGGTTCCGGACGGCATGTTCTCGCAGGCCGGGATGAGCCCCACCACATTGATCGGTGCCTTGATCTCCGCGATGGCGCGAAACGTTCCCAGCACGGCGGCGGCGCCGCACATGTCGAACTTCATCTGGTCCATGTCGAGGCCGGTCTTCAACGAGATGCCACCGGTATCGAAGGTGATGCCCTTGCCGACCAGTACGCTCGGCCGGGTCTGCTTGCGCTCGTGCTGCATGTATTCCAGCACGATGAAGCGCGGCGGCTGGTTGCTCCCGTTGGTCACCGACAGGAATGAGCCCATGCCAAGTTCCTCGCACTCCTTCCGTTCGAGTACCTTGACCACGATGTCGGGGAACTCGGTGGAGAGTGCCTCTGCGCGCTCGGCCAGGAACGTCGGCGTGCAGATATTGCCCGGCATGTTGCCGAGGTCGCGCGCCAGGTCCATGCCGTGGGCGATCGAGAGCCCGCGCACCGCGGCCCGTTCACCGGCGGTGAGGTCGGAGCGCTGCGGCACCGACAGCGTGAGCTTGCGCAACGGCCGACGTACTTCCGTCGGCTGGCTCTTCATCTGCTCGAAGCGATAGACGGCCTCCATCGCGACGATCACTGCATGCTCGACCCGCCAAGCAACCTCGCGGCGCTTGACCTTCTCTTCGGTGAGGTACACCACGGCCTCGTAGGAGCCGGTTTCGTTCAGCAGTTTGACTGCGGAACGGATGGCGGAGCGGAATTCGCGGTCGCGGAAGTCGCGTTCCTTGCCAAGGCCGACCAGCAGCACGCGATCGGCCAGCGTGCCGCGCACGTTGTGCAGCAGCAACGTGGCGCCGAGTTTGCCTTCCATGTCACCGCGGCGGATGATCTCGCTGACGTAGCCATTGCTGGCCCGATCGATCAATTCGGCCGACAGCGACAATTTGCGATTGTCGAACACGCCGACCACGACACACGCGCTGCGCTGCTTCTCGGGGCTGCCGCTTTTTATGGTAAATTCCATTGCGATCCCTCGTCTCCCGGCTCTGCGTTTTGTTACGGTTACGGGCGTCGGAGGGCATTATCGGCAAATGTTCCCGAAAAAGTCAAAACTTTTCCTGCCGTCATGATTTTCCGCCGCAGCCTGGTACGGGAACTGACCGCCACCGCAATCGGCCTTTTCGTGGTCCTGCTGGCGATCCTGTTCACCCAGTCCGTGATCCGCATCCTGGGCCGCGCCGCCGGTGGCGCGGTGGCGGTGGACGGGGTTCTCGCGTTGATCGGCTTCAACGCGATGTTCTATCTCAACCTGCTGTTGTCGGTCGCGCTGTTCCTCACCGTGCTGCTCACGCTTTCTCGCTGGTACCGGGACAGCGAGATGGTCGTGTGGTTCACGTCCGGGCAATCGCTGACCGCATGCCTCAAGCCCATCATGCTGTTCGCCGCCCCCTTCCTGGTGGCGATCGTACTGCTGTCGCTGTTTCTGTCGCCGTGGGCGGAACAACGCAAGATCGAGTACGAGCGGCAGCTGGAGTCGCGCGATGAAGTGTCCATCCTCTCGCCGGGCCTCTTCCGCGAGTTCCGCCGGGCCGGCATCGTCGTCTACATCGAGAGCATCAATCCGTTGGACGGCACGATCCGCAACGTGTTCCTGCATTCGGTGGACGACGCGAAGGACGCGACGACCGTCGCGCGCCTCGGCCATCTCGTCACCGAGGCCAACGGCGATCGCTTTGTCGTCCTGGAGGATGGCAGGCGCTACGAAGGCCAGCCCGGTTCGGCCAATTTCCGGCTGGTGGAATTCGGCAAGCTCGCGCGCCGAATCGAACCCGCCGAGGCGCGCGCGCTACCCGCGTCGAACAAGGCGATCCCAACGTCGTTGCTGTTGCTCTCCGACAATCGCAACGAGCGCGCCGAGCTCTTCTGGCGGCTCTCGGTGCCCATCCTGGCGCTGGTGCTGACGCTGCTGGCCATCCCGCTGGCCTATGTCAATCCGCGGATGGGCCGCTCGTTCAACCTCATTGCCGCGGTGTTCCTGTACATGCTCTACACCAACGTCATCAATATCGTGCAAAGCCTGATTTCGCAGGGCAAGCTCGACCTTTGGCTCGGCCTGCTGTTGCCGCATGTCGTGGCGTTGCTCGTCGTGTTCCTGCTGTTCCGCCACCAGCTCTCCATTTCCGGTCTCTTCGGCCGCGCGCCGAAGCGCCGCGCGCAACCAGCCTGAAGCCGCGACGATGCGTACGCTGACCCGCTACATCGGCCGCGACGTTCTGCTGTCCACGCTGCTGCTGTTCGTGGCGCTGCTCGGCCTCTTCACGTTCTTCGACCTGATCGCCGAGATGCGCGATGTGGGACGGGGCGGCTACACACTAAGCACGGCACTGCTGTTCGTCACCTTGCATGTGCCCTCGCGCATCTACGAGCTGTTCCCCGTGGCGGCGCTGATCGGCACGCTGATGGCCATCGCGCAGCTCGTCGCCAATTCCGAGTTCACGGTCATGCGTGCTTCGGGCGCGTCGACGGTGCAGATCGGCTGGGCGGTTGTCCGCGTGGG
>JBBQEY010000148.1:0-7926 GCA_038321425.1 Burkholderiales bacterium
GGCGTCCAGCCTTCGGCGCCGAACCAGGCCCGTGCTGCGTGGAACGGATCGAGTGTCTGGACCGGCGCGACGGGGTTCAATGGCGACGCTTGTTCACAAATGGGTGCGCAGCCAGTCCAGAGCCGGATCGGTCTTTTCGCGTAGCGACACGGGAACGCCGGCTTGCCGAGTTGAGCGGACAAGCATTTTACTGCGACACGCCTCAATCAAGCGACATTCGGTGCCCGGTAGCGTGGTCGAAGAGATGCACCATCGAGGGGACCGGCGACAGACGCACGGCGTCCCCCGGGCGATGCGCGTCGTGCCGATCCGCCTGGCAGCACACGCGCACACCGCCGGTATCGACGAATACATAGGAAAGCGGGCCCAGGCGCTCAATCACAGTCACCCGCCCCTCCAGCGCGCCGTCCTCGTCGAACCCCAGCGCTTCGGGGCGAACGCCGAGGGTTGCCCGTGCGCCAACGAATGGTTGCGCGGCGGCGGGCAGCGGCCAACGCGCGCCGCCGTCGGTATGCAGCGCCATGGCATCCGCGACGCGTACCACGGTGCCATCGGCGAGGTTCATCGCGGGTGAACCGATGAAGCCCGCGACGAAGCGGGTGGCCGGCTGGTCGTAGAGTTCCAGCGGCGTGCCCACCTGCTCGATGCGGCCGGCGTTGAGCACGACGATGCGGTCCGCCATCGTCATCGCCTCGACCTGGTCGTGCGTGACATAGATCGACGTGGCGGCCAGGCGCTGGTGCAAGGTGCGGATTTCCGTGCGCATCTGCACGCGCAACTTGGCGTCCAGGTTGGACAACGGCTCGTCGAAGAGGAATACCTGCGGCTGTCGCACAATCGCACGTCCCATCGCCACGCGCTGCCGCTGGCCACCGGACAGCTGGCGTGGAAAGCGCGCCAGGAGCTTATCCAGGTTGAGAACGCCAGCGGCGGCACCGACCTTGGCGCGGATTTCATCGCGGCCGCGCTGGCGCAATTCGAGGTTGAAGCCCATGTTGCCGGCCGCGGTCATGTGCGGGTAGAGCGCATAGCTCTGGAACACCATCGCGATGTCGCGGTCGCGTGGCTCCAGCTCATTGACGCGACGCCCGCCGATGCGGATTTCGCCGGCCGTGGCGTGATCCAGTCCGGCAATCACGCGCAGCAGCGTCGACTTGCCGCAGCCGGACTCGCCGACCAGCACGACGAACTCACGGTCAGCGATGGCGAGGTCGATGCCGTCGAGTACCGTCACCTGGTCGAACAACTTCCGCACGCCCTCGATATCGACTGTGGCCATGATGATTTCCTGGTGGGCGTGGCGGGGCGGCTACTTGACCGAGCCGAGCGTCAACCCGCGCACGATGAAGCGTTGCCCCAGCGCCATCAGCAGCAGCGCGGGGATGGTGGAAATGACGGCGGCGGCGGCCATCTGGCTGTGTTGGACTTCGTATTGCTGCGCGAAGCGCGCAATGGCCACGGGTACGGTGGCGGTATCGCGTGCGGTGAGATTCAAGGCGATGGAAAACTCGTTCCAGCTGAAGATGAAGGCCAGGATGCCCGCGGCGATCAAGCCCGGCACGGCCAGCGGCAGCGCGACGTAGCGGAACGCCTCGAGCGGACTGCAGCCGTCGACTCGCGCGGCTTCCTCGATCTCCGGTGGAATCTCGCTGAAGAACGCCATCATCAGCCACACCGTCATCGGCAGATTCATCGTGACATGCGTCAGGATGAGTCCGCCCAGTGTGTCGTACCACCCCAGCTCGCGAAAAGCGATGTACCACGGGCCGACCAGCGTCAGCGCCGGGATCATGTGGAAGATGAGCGTCCAGCCGAGAAAGCCGGTGGTGACCCAGCGCGCCCAGCGGAACCGGTGCAGCGAATAGGCGGCGAGCGTGCCGACCACCAGGACCAGCACGGTGGAAACCGACGCCACGACCGCGCTGTTGCGTACGTTGCCGACGAAGTCCGAGCGTCGACCGAACAGCACCTCGGCGTAGTTCGACCACGTCGGGGTGAAGGACCACGCGCCGGTCAGAATGGCGATCTGGTGCTTGAACGAGCTCATGAGGATCCACGCGAACGGACCCACGACGCAAAGCACGGCCACCACCATCAGCCCGTAGCCGATGATGCGGTCGCGACCGACCAGCGGCAGTGCGCTTGTACCAGCGCTCATGCCATTGCGCGCAGTGTGAGCGCGCGCCGGCTGACCAGCAGGAACGCCACGATCGCAATGATGATGGCCAGCGACAGCATCGCGCCGTAACCCAGCTGGTTTTGCTCGAAGAAGACCTTGTACAGGTGCAGGCTGACCAGTTCGGTGGATGTGCCCGGCCCGCCCGATGTCAGCAGAAACACCTCGTCGAAGGTCTTGAACGCGAGGATGGAGCGAAAGATCAGCGCGACGGCGAGCGCGGGTTTCAGCAGCGGGATGATGATGCGCCACGTGATCTGGCGCGGCGTGGCGCCGTCGATGCGCGCCGCCTCGATCACGTCGGTGGGCACGCCTTCGACCGCTGCAAACAGGATCAGGAACACGAACGGCGTCCAGTGCCAGATGTCGACCAGGATCACCGCCAGCAGCGCCACGCTGGTGGACCCCAGCCAGTTGACCGGACCAAACCCGATCGCCGTCAGCGCCTGATTGAAGACGCCGAAGTCGTAGTTGTACATCAGCTTCCACATGCTCCCGATGGCCACGGCAGGCACCAGGATCGGCAGCACCATCACGGTTCGCGCCAGGCCTTTGCCGCGCGAGAGGCGCGCCACCAGCAGTGCCAGCGCCAGCCCCAGTGCCATTTCGATCGCCACCGCCACCACCACGAAGATCGCAGTATTGAGCGCTGCCGCGCCCAGCACCGCGTCATTGGTGAGCAGTTGCAGGTTGGCCAGCGGCGTCCATGCCCAGTGCGCCGCGCCGCCGGCAAACGTGATCGTCGACACGCTCATCCGTACCAGGTTCGCCATCGGATAGATGGTGAGCAGCAGGAACAGCAGCACCGCGGGCAGCAGGCTCCAGTGCTTGAACCAGCGATTGAGTATATGCATCACGGTGGGGGACTACTCGGGCAGCGGCGGCAAGGCTCCGGTGCGGCGACCACTCTTTTTGAAAAGCTCCTCGATTTCCTTCGCGGCAAGGTTCAGCGCCTTGCCGGAACTCAGTTCGCCGATCAGCGCCTGATTGAGGCGCAGGCCCAGGATCTGCTCGACCTGCGCGCCCTCCGCATAGCCCAGTTCCTGCGTCGCGTATTTCTGCATCTCGAGGTAGGCCGGCATCCAGCGGAACTTGGGATTCTGCGCGAGATCGGACCGGAACGTATCCTCGCGCACGGGAATGGCGCCCGCTTCGGCATAGACACGCTGGGCACCGCTGGTCAGGAACCAGCGGCTGAAGGCAATCGCCGCCTGCTTTTGCGCGTCGGGAATGTTTTTCGGAATCGCCATGTTCCAGTTGCCGAGCAGCGCGGCCGGTTTGCCGCCTGCCGGCTGCGGCACGGCAACGGCGGCAATTTTTCCTACCACCGCCGACTTGTTCGCATCGTCGAAGTTGGACCATGCGGCCGACACGACCATGCCTTGCGCGGCCTTTCCGGTGGAGATCAGCTGGATCAGGTCGCCCTGGCCCAGCGCGCCGGCATTGGGCGGCCCGCAACGCTTGGCCACGTCGAGGTAGAGATCCAGTGCCGCCCTGGCCTGCGGACTGTTGATCGTGACCGTGTAGTCGCCGGCAGCGGGATCACGCACCACGGTGGCGCCCTTGCCCAGCATGAAATACATCCAGTCGAAGCGGATACCGTTGCCGCGCTCGCCGCGCATCACCATGCCGTACATCTTGCCCGGGTCCTGCAGCTTGGCGCATGACGCCAGCACGTCTTCCCACGTCTTAGGCGGGGCAATGCCGGCGGCCTTCAGCAGGTCCTCGCGGTAGACGTACAGCAGCACGTTGCCATTGGGCGGCCACGCCATCAGCTTGCCGCCTTGCGGCGTACGCCAGCGCTTGTCCGCGTTCCAGTAGCCCGAGTCGCCGTAGCTCAACACTTCCTTCGGCAGGTCGAAGGCGGCATCGACATCCTTCAGCGGCGAGAGGAAGCCGCCTTCGTAGAACTCGATGGTCCACTGGGTATCAAGGTTGATGAGGTCGTAGGGACTGCGCGCGCCGCGCACCGCGTTGCGTGCCTTCTCCAGCATCCCGCCGTACGGGGTTACGTCGAGCTTCACCTTGTTGCCCGTCTGCTTTTCGTAGAGTTCGACGGCCTTCTCGAACCCGGCATACCACGGCGACGAGTTGACGAGAATGGTGATGGGAGGCTGCGCGCCGACAGCAGCGAATGGCTGCTGCGCCTGCACGGGGATGCCGGCGACAACAGACGCCGCCAGGATGGCGGTGGCCGCCAGGAGCCGCTTCATGGTCTGCATTGCTTCCTCCTTCCCCGCATGGGGGCTATTGTTGCGATGCGTTACTTTGGCGCGTGCGGATACGTTCGGGTACGTTCAGGCCGCGTCGGCCAGCCGCCGGATGCCGTAGCGGGAATAGAACTCCGCTGGCGCATCATGCGCTGCCAGCACGTTGGCGATGCTCTCCAGGATGCGCCGCTCGATCACCGGGTCGCGGAACGGTCGTTGCTGCAATGGATCCGTAGCGAGGTCATAGAGCGTCGTGCCGACACCGGGGTCGAATTTCTTGTTGTCGTGGATCGGGATTCGCCGCGCATCCTTCAGCGCATCGATGCGCAGGATCGGCATGTCCTTGGTGAAGTCGAAGGGTGGCGCAAGCTTCGCCGTGCGCATCTCCGCGCCGCTGAACATCGTCGACAGGTGCATCGGCATCAGCGTGTACTCGTGCAGGCCGGGTGCATAGAGATCCTCGGGGTAGAGGTAGTACGTGTAGCGGCCATCGGTGGCGCCGATCGGACCGCCGAACATGCCGTAGATGCCGACGTCGCGGATCGGCGCATCGACGGCCAGCAATGGCAGCAGCGAGCGTCCCTGCGCTTCAGCCGGCACTGGCAGGCTGAACGCATCGAGGAATGTGGGCATCAGGTCCATCGTCTGCGTCAGCGCCTGTCGCCGCTGGCCGGCGAATTGCGCGTAGGCCGGATGATGGACGATGCACGGAATGTGCGAAACCTCGCTGTAGTAGGGCATCAGGTTCTTGCCCCACCAGTCGTGCTCGGCCAGGAGGAAGCCATGGTCGGTGGACAGGATCAGCGCCGTATCCTTCCACAGGTCGTGCTTGTCGAAATAGTCGAGCAGGTTGCCGAAGTAGTGATCGCACGCCGCCACCAGCGCCGCATAGTTGGCGCGGATCTCGGCGATTTCCTCCGGCGAATCCTTGACCATTTCGTACATCGGCCAGTCCAGTACGCCGCCCTTCCAGCCGGTGGCGTAGGGCGCCTTGAACTTCGCCGGGGCGTCGAAGGGCTCATGCGGATCGAAGCACTCCAGCATCAGGAACCAGTTGTCGGCCTCCCGGTTGAGCTCGAGGAACTCGAAACCGCTGGCGAAGCAGCGCGGCAGGCAGTAGTCCTCCTCGGCCTCCATGAATTCGCAGTTGATCGCGTGCTGCAGGCGCTTCCAGCCGTCGTCGAAGTCGTAGTGCTTGGGCGAATATTTTTCGCGCAGGCGTTTCAATGGCGGCTCCACCATCGGCTTCCACGGGTCGTATTCCTGGCCGCGGATGAAGTCCCAGGTGCGGAAGCGGCCGTGATACGTGGCACCGCCATCCTCGAAGTAATGCATGTGATCGGTGACGAGGTGCGTGTGAATGCCCGCGTCGCGCATCTGCTCGGGAAACGAATTGTCGAACGGCTCCAGCGGGCCCCAGCTGCGGTGCATGAAGTTGAGGCGGCCGGTGTGCAGGTCGCGGCGCGCGGGCATGCAGGGGAGGCTGCCCACGTAGTGGTTGTCGAACGTGACTGCGCGTCGGGCAAAGCGGTCGAAATTGGGCGTGGCGATCGAGGTGCCGCCGTAGCAGCCCAGGCCGTTGCGGATCAGCGAATCGAACAGAACGAACACGGTGCGCATGCCGGCCCTTCCGGGTAGTGCTGGCGACGATGCCACGCCTGCGCCATAATGAGTCATTGATAATTGTCGTTGAGCCATAACCAAATAGAATGTCTATTCTCCGCGACGCGCCATTGTTGCGCCACTTCGTCGCCGTTGCCGCCGAGGGCAGCGTGAGCGCGGCCGCGGTCAAGCTGGCGATCACGCAACCTGCCCTCACCAAGAGCATCCACAAGCTCGAGACGAACATGGGCGTGAAGCTGTTCGAGCGGCTGCCGCGGGGTATGGCGCTCACGTCCTACGGCCGGACCTTGCTGCCGCACGCGCGGCGCATCCAGGCCGAGTGTCACTTCGCGGACGTGGAAATGCAGGCCTTCCGCGGCGGCCGCACCGGACGGCTGCGGGTGGGCGCAGGCCCGTTCTTCGGTGCGGCGCTGGTGCCCGGCGCCATCGCGCAGTTGCAGGAGCGCTATCCGCGCCTCGACGTCGAGATCGTCGTGGGCATCAACGACGTCACCCATCCACGCCTGTTCGACGGGGAGCTCGATATCGTGTTCTCCGGCCTGCCGGAGGCGACCGAACTTCCGCCGCACATCGACCGGAGGCCGTTCTTCGAGATCGAATCGCGCGTGGTGGCCGGCGAGCGTCACCCGCTGGTGGGGCGCAAGGCCGTGACCGCGACGGCGCTGGGTCGCTTTCCGTGGGCCATCTACCAGCAGGACCGCGAGGTGGTTGGCCATCTGTACGAGGCCATGCGCGGCGAAGGCGCGAAAGCGCCGCGCATCACCACGGAAACCACATCGCTGACCACGCTGATCCAGTTGTTGAAGGCCGGCCATCACTTGAGTTGCGTGGCCGACGCGCTGGTGGTGGCGTACCCGGATCTCGGACTCGCGTTCATCCCGTTCGCGCGGCCCATTCATCGTTATCCCGCCGGCGCGCTCGTGCATCGCTCGCTCGAACGCTACGCGCCGGTGCGCCTGCTGCACGAGTACGTTAGCACCGCCGCAGACAAGCTGCGACGGCGCTGACGACATTCGGCCGCTTGTTACGCCGGCATCTTCATCACCACCGGCCTTGCCGCCGGTTCCGGCGAACGGAATGCCGCCAGCAGCACGCCTTCGCGCGTCTTCGCCACCTTGAGGTGCGCCTGCCGCACATGCCCATAGCCGCGGATGTGCTCGGGCACGCACGCCAGTTCCACCGCCGCCGCATGGTTTTGCGGCGTCAGCTTGGCGAGGATCTCGGCGACCACCGTTTCGTACTCGCCGATCAGCGAGCGTTCGAGCTTCCGCTCCGCCGACTTGCCGAAGATATCGAGCGCCGTGCCGCGATACTTGCGCAGCTTGGCCAGCACGCCGAAGGCCTTCATCATCCACGGCCCATAGACGGTCTTGGACGGCACGCCGGTGCGCGGGTCGGGTTTGTTGAACACCGGCGGCGCGAGATGGAACGTGAGCTTGTAGTCGCCTTCGAACTGCGCGGCCACGCGCTGCGTGAAGTCCGATTCGGCGTAGAGGCGCGCCACTTCGTACTCGTCCTTGATCGCCAGCAGCTTGAAGTAGTAGCGCGCCACGGCTTCGGTGAGTTCGTCGAGGCCGGGCATGACCTTGCCTTCGGCGGCACGTACCTGGTCGACCAGCGTGCGATAACGCTGCGCGTAGGCCGCATCCTGATAGTCGGTCAGGAACTTGACGCGCCGTTCGATCATCTCGTTAACGGATTCCGACAGCTTCTGCGAGTCGGGCTTCATGCCCGCCGGCACGGCTGCCGCCGCAACCTTGGCCGGATCCACGGCCGCGAGGCGCCCCCAGTTGAAGCTGCGCGTGTTCGACTCGACCGCCTGGCCATTCAATTCGATGGCCTTGAGGATCGCCTGTTCCGATAGCGGGATCAGGCCGCGCTGGAACGCATAGCCGACCATGAACAGATTGGTCGCGA
>JBBQEY010000149.1:0-7878 GCA_038321425.1 Burkholderiales bacterium
TGGCCGACGCGATCAACGTGATTCACTGGGGCCAGGTGATCGCGCGCGGCACACCGGCCGCCTTGCGCGACAACGACTGGGTGCGGCGTTCCGCATTGGGGGCCATCCCGTGCTGAAGATCGACGGCATCGACACGTACTACGGCGAGACGCAGGTGCTCTTCGGCCTCTCGCTCGAGGTGGGCGCGGGGGAGATCGTCGCGTTGCTGGGCCCAAGCGGCGCAGGCAAGACCACCACGCTGCGCTCGATCCTGGGCCTCACGCCGGCGCGCACGGGTCGCATCACGTTCTGCGAGCGCGACATCACCCGGCAGCCCACGCACGAGATTGCGCGATCTGGTGTCGGCTGGGTGCCGGATGACCGCCGCGTGTTTCCGACATTGACGGCGGCCCGCAACCTGGCCATCGCGCGCAAGTCCACGCCATTCAAGGGCTACGACGAGGACGCCTGCTGCGACATCTTTCCCGCGCTGCGGCACCTGCTACCGCGCGAGTGCGAGAACATGTCGGGTGGCGAACTGCAGATGGTGTCGATCTCGCGCGCGCTGGTGGGTGCGCCAGGCCTCGTTCTCTTCGACGAGCCCAGCCAGGGACTGGCGCCGAAGGTGGTGCATGACGTGATGCGCACCGTCGTCCGCCTGAAGGCTACGGGTGTGGCGTGCCTCGTCGTCGACCAGAACGTGCGCACCGTGCTCGACATCGCCGATCGCGTCTACGTACTTCACGGCGGCCGCGTCGTCCACGTGGGCACGGGTGCAGCGCTGCGCGAGGATGCATCGGCGCGGCAGAACCTCGGCCTGGCGGCATGAGCGCCGCAGGGCCGCCCCAAGGCGACTGCCCCCCGAGGGGAGCGGCGCGCAGCGCCGTTCGGGAGAAATACCGATGACCGAGAATTCCTCACCGTTGCTGCACGTCGATTCGCTGGTCAAGCGATATTACGCGCCCGGGTTCGCGCGCCGTCCCACGTTCACGCTGGCCGCGGATTTTCGCGTCGACGTGCCGCAGACCATCGGCGTGCTGGGCCCCAATGGCTCCGGCAAGACCACATTGTTCGAATTGATTACTGGCAGCAACGCGCCGACGTCGGGCCGCGTGCTGGTCGAGGGCCGCGAGATCCACAAGGTCCGGTACAACGAGCGCGATCGGCTGGCGATCCACTATCACCAGAGCTACCAGGTGCGCTCATTCCGCCGCACGCGACCGGCCTTCATGATGGAACCCGCCGGCCGCACGCGTCCGCTGGTCCATCTCTTCGATGAGCCGCAATTCTCGGTGCAGGATGGCTACATCGGCTTCATGCTCGACTTCTTCGCGCGGCTGCGGCGCGAAGGCCACGTCGTGCTGCTGTGCGTTCACCCGAATGAGCCATTCCACCTCGAGATCCTGCGGCAGGCCTGCGAACGTTTCGTGTTCGTGCAGAAAGGCGGTATCTCGCAGTTCGATTCGTTCGATGCGCTGGCGGCCGATCCGGGCGCCCGCACCTATCTCGGCGCGCTGGCACCGGCTGAGGCTGCGTAGAAATTCTGAGCTGGTTCGATCGACATACCGGCACCTGTAGGCGAGGCTTCAGCCTCGCTGGTTCAACGCGACATACCGGCACGTGTAGGCGAGGCTTCAGCCTCGCTGGTTTGGCGCCGCATTGCACCCGCGAGGCTGAAGCCTCGCCTACATACCACCGTAATATGCCCCCGCGAGACGCGTCAAATATATCTGCGGGAGGCGTCAAACGCGTGCGCCGGGCGCGAGCAACTCGTGCGTCTCTGGATGCCGCCGCATCCACGCCCGCACGTAGGAACATTGCGGGACGACCTTGAAGCCATTGGCGGCTGCATAATCGAGCATCGCCTCGACCAGCGCGCCGGCAATGCCGCGGCCTTCGAGTTGCGGCGCGACTTCCGTGTGCACCAGATGCAGCGTGTTGCCGATGCGCTGGTACACGGCTTCGCCGCGCGCGCCATCCACGGTCGTCTCGAAGCGATGGCCGTCGAGGTTATGGCTGACGTCGATGGCGGGAATCGGTTCAGGCATCGGAGGCGGGAAGGTCGCGGTGGCAGGAACAAGGATTGTAGCGGCAGCCGGAGGTGGTGGCCCGTTACGCAGCGCCACGGCGCGGTACCATCGTCGCACCACGACCACGTTGCCATCGATGTTCGATCTCCTGCGCTCGCTTGACTGGGGCACCTTCTACGTTGCCAGCGAATGGATCGTGCGGATCGGGGCGCTCTTCTATGTCCCGCAGCGCCGACCTCCCAACGCCGCGCGCGCGTGGCTGCTGCTGATCTTCTTCCTGCCGTGGGTCGGCTTGCTGATGTACCTGCTGATCGGCCGCGCCTACCTGCCGCGCCGTCGTGTGGCGGTACAGCGGCAGATCTACGACCTGATTCGGCGCATCGCCCCGCGCCCCGCACAGTTCGACGCCGGCGTCGCCCATGCGGTGACTCCCGAGCTGCTGCCTGCGCTGCGGCTGGCCGACCAGCTCTCGGAGTTTCCGGTGACCGGCGGCAATCACTTCGAGCTGCTGCCGGAGTATGGCGCCGCGCTAGATCGCATCGCCGCCGATGTCGAGGGCGCAAAGCGGTACGTGCATATGCTGTTCTATATCTTCGAGAACGATGAGGTGGGGCAGCGCATGGCGGGGGTGTTGGCGCGCGCCGCCCGCCGCGGCGTGGCGGTGCGCCTGCTGATGGATGCGATCGGTTCGCGCGCCGGCTTGAAGGGACTGGGGCCGGGGTTGCGCGCGGCCGGCGTCGAGGTGATCCCGGTCATGCCGCTGCGGCTGTGGGGACCCAACGCGGCGCGTTTCGACCTCCGCAACCATCGCAAGATCGTCGTCGTCGACGACACATGCGCCTTCTTCGGGTCGCAGAACGTCGTCAGCCCCAGCGCCAACAAGGGCATGGTCAACGAGGAGATGCTGGTGCGTGCCACCGGCCCGGTCGTGCGGCACCTGCATGCGGTGCTGCTGGGTGACCGGTACCTCGAGACCGGCAACCTGCCACCGGAATCCGACAGCATCGATCCGCAACCCATCGACACGGTCCAAACCGGCCTCGCACAGGTAGTGCCGAGCGGACCTGGCTATAACGAAGGCACCGCCGAAGCGGTGATGATCGCGCTGATGTACGGCGCGCGTTCGCGCGTGGTGCTGACGTCGCCCTATGTGATCCCCAGCGATTCGTTTCTGCTGGCGATGTGCAGCACCGCGCGCCGCGGCGTGACAGTGGACCTGATTGTGGACCAGGAGTCGAACAAACCGCTGGTGCAGCTGGCGCAGCAGTCGTACTACGACACGATGCTGCACGCGGGCGTGAACATCCATCGCCACACCGGCAGCTTCCTGCACGCGAAGCACATGAGCGTGGACAGCGATGTTTCGTTGATCGGTTCGTCGAACCTCGACATCCGCTCGTTTGCGCTCAACGCGGAAGTGAGCGTGCTGATCTACGAGCGCTCGGTCGTGGCGGCGCTGCGCGAAGTGCAGGATGGCTATCTCGCGCATACCAACCAGGTCACGAAGGAGGAGCGCCGCGCGCTCCCCGTGGCACGACGCGCGCTCGAGAATCTTGCGCGGCTCACCGATTCGCTGCTGTAGCGTACGCCGTGATGGCGCGCATGGCACGTGTGCATGGCGGGTCACCGCGATGGCATGGCGCTGGCAGGATCCTTGCAGTATTCCCCCGCATCGAGGCAACGCCGCTGACCGGGCGCGCGACGAGTGTCGTGCGCCGGCAGAGGGTGCCGTAAAAGCGAAGCGAAAACGTCGTGCCCGCGTCATCCCGTCCCCATCCCGCCAACCCCAACCGCGCCAGCGCTGCCCAGCCTGCCGGGGCGGGGCGTGCGCGCGAAGTGTCCTTTGTCCGGCGCGTGCATCGTCTGCGCGTGCTGGGATTGACGCTGGGTGCGCTGTGCGTGGCGTCGGTGCTCTGGCTGCAAGGTAGCGAGTGGCCATGGTGGGTGCTGCTGGCATGCAACAGCCTGGTCTGGCCAGAGGTATCGCGGCGGCTGGCCGAGCGCAGTGAATCACCGCGGGCGGCGGAGGAGCGCAATCTGATGGTGGACTCGGCGCTCGGTGGCATGTGGATCGCCGTAATCCAGTTCAATCTGCTGCCAAGCGTGGTGCTGGTGACGATGCTTATTGTGGACAAGATCTCGGCGGGCGGCCCCCGGTTGCTGTGGCGCACATTGCCGTGGCTGCTCGTGGCCTGTGCGCTCATGTCGGCAATGCTCCGGTTTCCTGTAGCGCTGCATACACCGATGCCGGTGCTGCTGGCCTGCGTACCACTGCTGGTGGCCTATCCGCTGTCGATCTGCAGCGTCAACTGGGAACTGGCCAGTCGCGTCGTGCATCAGAATCGACGCCTGGATGAAGTCGGCCGCACCGATGAACTGACGGGGTTGGCCAACCGGCGTCACGGGCTGGCAGTGGCCGAAGCTGAATTGCTGCGAGCGCGCGAGACGGGCCGCGCTGTTTCGCTGATCCTGCTCGATATCGATCACTTCAAGCGCATCAACGACCTGCATGGCCATCTTACCGGTGACGACGTACTGCGTGGCGTGGCGCAGGCGTTGCGCAGCAGCCGCAGTGGCAGCGACACGCCGGTGCGCTACGGTGGCGATGAATTCATCCTGATCCTGCCCGAGACCGATCTCGATAGCGCCAAGGAAACGGCGGCCCGAATCCAGACGCAGATCGCGGCGCGGACATTTGAGCGGGTACCGGACCTGCGGTGCGCGGTTAGCGTGGGGGTGGCACAGGTGTCACCGCGCGCGGAAGATGTGGAAGCGTGGATCCAGCGCGCCGATCTCGCGTTGTATGCGGCGAAGGCCGAGGGCCGAGGGCGATTGATTTCACCGGTGCCAGGTCAAGACCCCGCGATGGCGGCGTGACGGACGGCGACGAAGTCAGCCAGCGCCCGCGCCGAAGGGGCGCGGGACTTATCGGGAAATTACATGGCGTCCGCGTGCGGGCGCTGCACGCTCTGCACGCGCGCGAAACGTGTGCGCAGCTGGCTGGGAATCTCGCCGATTCGGTAGCGCACGACCGACCACGCGTGAGGGTCCCTGTCCTGCAGCAACTGTGCATGGATGATTGCGCCGCAGACGCCCATCAGCGCGGTAATGGCGCCGAGCAGGCGCAACGGCGCCACCGGTCCGGCCAGTGCCATCGCGAAGCCCAGGATCGCAGCGACGAAAAACGCAAACAATCCGGCAAGTATCCAGCGAGTAGGCATGTGACTTTCCCTGTGGCGCACCCTGCGCGGGGTATCGCGCAGGCGATGGCGGCGAGATGACTTGGCACGGACCGACATCGATGGCCCAATGTAGATGGCCTCATGGTCGCGGCAAATCAGCGGGATCGCGATATCACCGTCGGCGCCTGTCTTACAACAACAGCACGGTCATCCGGTCGCGCTAACTGCGTTCTGAGGCGAGCAGTTGTTTCATGCGACGCAGGTCGTAGCCGTCGCGCTCTGCTTCGTATTCTTCGATCAGCGTGACCAGTTCGTCGAAGCGGCAGCCCCCCGGCGTGCCGGGGTCGGCGAGCATCAGGTCCTCGAGTTCGTCCAGCGCGGCGACATAGGCGGCCTCGGAGGTGAGGCGGGCAGGGTCGAGCAAGTGGGACATGGCGGCTCCGCGACGGGGTGGTGACACCCAAAGAATCGCGTCGCCATGCCACGCGCGCCATCGGCCATGCGGCCGACGCACGCCGCAACTGCGGCCGCCTAAGGCAACTGGATCTTGCCGCCGCCCATACCGCCCATGCCGCCCATCCCGCCGGTCAAGGCGCTGGCCGCGCCCGCAGGGGGTACGATCAACCCCGATGACTGCTGACGGCGCATTTCCTGCAGCTCGCGCATCGTGCGTTCGATGCCGACCTTGGCCGACTCGCCATATTTCTCGACGGCTTCGGCGAGTGACTCGGCCTCGATGTCGAAACTGACCGGGAGCGCCCCCATGTTGGTCATGACCTGGGCTTCACCGGTGTAGATCGTTGGGCGTGAGACGTTGGCTGTGCCGTCCGCGTTAATGGGTGTCATCAGCCGGATCGTGCCGACGCGGCGGTCGGTTACTATTTCCTCGCGGTACAGCGAAGCGGGATCCATGCTGGCATCGGGGTTGCGCGGTTCGGCGGGCATGATGGTCCTCGAAAGCGGTAGGAAGAACCCGTAATTCTAGAACAATCCCCGGGTTCGGTTGGTTCGAGGTGGTCATGTAGGACGCCCGGCGTGAGCTACCTGCTGCCAGTTGCGACAAGTTGTAACCGTGGGGCACTACTGTCAACCCGGCATTGCCTTACGCGTTGAATGTCTACTATCGTCTCGATTCGGTCGAGGATGGAACGCTCGGCGTGGTCGTGCAACAGGATGGAGGAGTCTCATCGTGCATAAATTTGCGTTCGCCTTGACTGCGGCCGCCGCGTTGGCGGTCAGCGGGATCGCAGACGCCCAGGGTCGCTCGGGCGGCAATGGTGGTGGCCCTGGTGGCGGCGGCAGCTATGGCGGCATGGGTGGCGGCGGAGGCCGTGGCCCGGGGGTTTCGGGCGGCGGCATGTCCGGGGGCGGCATGGCCATGGGCCAGGGTGGCGGTTCGCGCGGGGCGTCTGCGGGCGGCGCCTATGCCCGCGGCTCGGGCTATCGCGGCGGAGCGGCGTCCGGCGCTTATGCCGGCGGCTCGGGCTATCGCGGCGGCAATGCCGGTGTTGGCGCGCCGGGCATGACCGGCAATCGGGTCGCGGTTCCGAATGGTGGCTACGCTGGCAACTCCGGCAACCCTGGCATGCGCAGTGGCGCGCCTGGCGCGACGGCGCGCGCGCCCGTGTACCGAGGCGGCACGGCGAACCCCGCCTACGCGGGTTCGCCCGGCAGCCGTGGGGCGGTGCCTTCCGGCACGATCGCTGGCGGCCGTGCCTATCGCGGGGGCACCAGCGCCAACGGCAACCTCAATCGCAGCGGCACGCCCGATACGGGTCTCGCGGCAGCGCCGGGCAGCCGCTTCGCACAGGCGGGAAACGCGAATGCCCCGCGCAGCCAATATAGGCAGCCGGGTAACGCCAATGCGTATGCGCCGGGCAATCGCGTGGTCGGCGGCGCGTCCGGAGCCAGCCCGGGTTTTTCGTCCGCGGCCTATCAAGGCGCGCACAGTGGCGGGCGCGGCAATGGCGGCCAGGGTGCTTCCGGGGGCCGTCCCGGCGGAATCGCCGGCGGCGGGCAGTCCTTGAATGGTGGAGGCCGACCGGGCTGGAATGGTGGTGGCCAGCAATGGAACGGCGGGCGCGGCTGGAATGGCGGCAACCAGCAATGGAACGGCGGGCGCGGCTGGAATGGTGGTGGCCAGCAATGGAACGGCGGGCGCGGCTGGAATGGCGGCGGCCAGCATTGGAATGGCGGGCGCGGTTGGAACAACGGTTGGAACAACGGTTGGAATGGTGGCTGGCGTCCGGGCTGGGGTGCCGGTTGGGGTTGGGGCTGGCGTTCGGGTTGGGGTGCTGGCTGGGGGCCGGGCTGGTGGGGCGCCGGTTGGGCGCCCGGTTGGTGGGGTCCGGGCTGGGGTTGGGGATCGGGCTGGAACGCCGGATGGTGGGGCAGCACCGGTTGGTGGGCCCCCGCAGTTTGGGGATCCGGTGTCGCGGTTGTCGTGTCCACGCCGGTCTGGGGCGTCGCGGATTCCAGTTCCTTTGCATCGGCGCTGGTCGAGGCGCCATTGGCGGTCGAGGAGAACACGCAATTCGTCGAACGCACGCAACAGGACGCGTCGTCCCCCACCGCGTTCTGGTACTACTGCACCGAACCCGCCGGTTACTTCCCGTATGTGCAGAACTGCGGTCGCGCGTGGATCCCGGTGGTGCCGCAGACCGTTACTTCGCCGGCAGGATAGACAA
>JBBQEY010000150.1:0-7840 GCA_038321425.1 Burkholderiales bacterium
TGGCGGCGAAGTAGACGCCTGTTCATGGCGTCCGCCAGTGGGATGCGGTACGCATCGTCGGTCGCAGCTTGAATGACGGCGGCGTCCCGGCGCCTTTCAACGATGGCGGTCGAGGCAGGTGAGATACAGCTGCGCATCCGGTGGCGTGCGCGTGCGCTGCGCCTGCCAGATCACCTCACCCAGACACTCGATCACTGCATGCAGCGCCTCGTGCTCGTCCCCGCGTGCGTCGCGGATGCGCTCGAACTGCGCGCGGATGCCGGGCGGCTGGTCGATCGCTAGTTGCTCGGCGACGGCGAGGTGCAGCGACAGGTGCAGGAACGGATTGATGTCGCCGGCTTCGGGCGAGTAGTCGCGGTCGACGAAGCGCGCCGGCTCCCCGAACGTCGAATGATATTCCGGATGCTTCGCGATCAGCGCCGCGGCGATTTTCTCAAGGTCGGACAGCGGTGCGCCGGCACCGAACTTCTGCCAGGCTTCGAGCAGGAAACGGCGCGCTTCATCGCGGGACGGATTGAACATGGCGGTCAGCTCGTGAAGGGCGCCACGGGGGTGTCGCCTTTCGTCTTGGGCCTGTATTCGCACAGGTCGCGGATCAGACACTGCGGACACTTGGGAGCGCGCGCGACGCACGTATAGCGGCCGTGCAGGATCAGCCAGTGATGGGCGTTGCGCTTGAATTCCTCCGGCACGAACTTAAGGAGCCTGCGTTCCACTTCGACGACATCCTTGCCGGGGGCCAAGCCGGTCACGTTGGACACGCGAAAGATGTGCGTGTCGACCGCAATGGTCGGTTCGCCGAAAGCCGTGTTCAACACCACGTTGGCGGTCTTACGGCCCACGCCCGGCAGCGCCTCGAGTGCCGCACGCGTACGCGGGACTTCACCGCGGTGTTGCGCGATCAGAATTTCCGCCAGCGCTACGATGTTCCTCGCCTTGTTGCGAAAAAGACCGAGCGATGCGATGTAGGGCGTCACACCGTCCACCCCCAGTTGCACCAACGCGGCCGGGGTGCGCGCCACCGAAAACAGCCGCGCGGTGGCCTTGTTGACGCCGACATCGGTGGATTGCGCGGATAGCACCACGGCGATCAACAACTCGAAGGGTGATTGGTAGGCAAGCTCGGTCCGCGGGTCCGGATTGGCCGCGCGGAGCCGCTCGAAGATGACGCGCCGCTTGGCGGGATTCATGCGCGGGCGCGGCGGGCCCGCGCACGCGCCAGCGCCGCAGTCGCCAGCACTTGCCGCTGCTCGCGTGTGGTGACGACCACATTGCTCTGCGCGGTGCGTTGGCTGATGCGCTCGCGCCGGGCCAGCCGGGTGATGCGTTGTGCAGTGCGGATCGCCGCGGCGGCCAGCGCGGCTTCATCCCACGGCTGCGCGGCCGGCACGATGGCGATGCAATCTACGGGGCAGGGCGGCACGCACAATTCGCAGCCGGTACACCACGAGGGCAGGACCGCGTGCATCCGCTTCGCGGCACCGATGATCGCGTCGACGGGACACGCGTCGATGCACAGCGTGCAGCCGATGCACGAAGCTTCGTCGATCACGGCCGTGAGACGCGGGCCACTGCCAAGAGTGGGGCTTGCTGCCATGGCGCGCATTTTAGCCCGGCCGGCGCAAGCTCGCGGCGCGCCGGGCGACGTGACATGGCGTGGTGGCGTGGGCTGGCAATGTATATTCTTCCGAACCATGAAAAAAGTTCCCGCCCACGGCCACGACGGCCACGCCCACAGTGCCGCGGGGCCCGATCACGCGGGCCCCGATCATGCCGGGCACGACCACAGCCACCGGCAGGCGGCCGATGCGGGCGCCGGCCCCCGCCGCGCGCTCAAGATTGCGCTGGCGATCACGGCGGGCTTCGCGGTGGTCGAGGCCATCGGCGGTGTCCTGTCGGGCTCCCTCGCGCTGCTGGCGGATGCCGGCCACATGCTCACGGACGCCGGAGCGCTGGCGCTGGCGCTCTTCGCGTCGACCATTGCGCGCCGGCCACCGTCGACGCGCGCCACCTACGGCTATGGCCGCGCCGAGGTGCTGGCAGCCTTCGTCAATGCGCTGGCGATGCTGACGATCGTTGCGCTGATCACGATCGAGGCCGTGAAGCGGATTCTTGAACCAGCACCTGTTGCGGGCGGCATGGTGGTGGCGGTGGCGCTGGCCGGCTTGTGCGCCAATCTCGTGTCGGCGTGGTTCCTGTCGCGATCGAGCGGCTCGATCAACACGCGCGCCGCTCTGCTGCATGTGATGAGCGATTTGCTGGGTTCGCTGGCAGCGGTGATCGCTGGCGGCGTGATCATGGCGACCGGCTGGATGCCGATCGACCCGATCCTGTCGATTGCCGTCGGCGTGCTGATCCTGCGCTCGACGTGGCAACTGCTGAAGCAATCGACTGGCGTACTGCTCGACGGCGTGCCCACGCACCTCGACTATGAAGCGATCGGTCGTCGTCTCGCCGAACTGCCGGGCGTGCAGGACGTGCATGACCTGCATATCTGGACGATGTCGGCGGAAGGCGTGGCGTTGTCGGCGCACTTGGGCATCGCCAGTGCAGAAGCGTGGCCGGGCACGCTGGCGCGGGCGCGGCGCCTGCTGGCCGAGGAATTCCGCATCCAGCATGCGACATTGCAGCCTACGTGGCCCCTGGAGACGCCCTTGGCCTCAGGCGCGCGGGTGATTCCGGTGGTGCCGTCGGCGGTGAACCCCGGTCATCGGCATTGAGATATTGAGACATTGAGACATTGAGACATTGAACCTGCGAGGCTGAAGCCTCGCCTACAGGGGCCGACGGGGGCCGACAGGGGCCGACAGGGGGCCGACAGGGTCCGACGGGGGCCGACAGGGGCCGACGGGGGCCGACAGGGGCCGACGGGGGCCTGCAGGGTCCGCCAGCAAGGCGCCGGCGGTCCGGCGTCACGCCTCGTCAAAGCCACTTCAACTTGCGGAAGTGATAGTAGAGATAGGCATCGATGACGAGCATCACGCCGATCGCCAGCGGGTAGCCGAAGGTCCACTTCAATTCCGGCATGTGCTCGAAGTTCATGCCGTATATGCCGGCCAGCATCGTGGGCACCGCGATGATGGCGGCCCAGGCGGCCAGCTTTTTCGTCACTTCGCTCTCGCCAAGCGAGATCATGCCGAGGTTCACCTGGATGGCGGTGGTCAGCATTTCGCGGATGCCTTCGATCGATGCGTGGATGCGGTGCAGGTGGTCGTACACGTCGCGGAAGTATTCGCCCATGCCGGTGCAGATCTGCGGCACGCGGCCGCCGTAGAGTCGGCCGGTGGCTTCCATCAGCGGATCGACCGCGTGCTTCAACACCATCAGCTTCTGCTTCAACGCGTAGAGCGCCTCGATGTTCGGGCGCGCGGCGTTGTGCGCGAAGATCTGTTCCTCGATCGTCTCGAGTTCGGTTTCGAGCGCATCGATGACCGGGAAGTAGCGGTCGACGACGTTGTCCATCAGCGCGTAGAACACGTAGCCCGAGCCATGGCGCAACAGGTCGGGTTCCCGTTCCGTCCGCGCACGCACGGCGGCGAAGCCCACCTGCGTGCGATGCCGCACGGAAAGAATGTAGTTGGGGCCGACGAAGATATCGACCTCGCCGGTGACGAGCGATTCATCCCCATTGGCGTCCTTCGCCTGTTCCACCGTATGGAGCGCCGCGAACAGTGAGTCGCCGTACTCCTCGATCTTCGGCCGCTGGTGGCCATGGCGCGCATCGTCCACCGCCAGTTCGTGCAGACCGAACTCCTCGGCCATCTCCTCCAATTCTTGCTCCGTGGGCTCGAACAGCGCAACCCAGACGAAGCAATCGGGGCGGCCCACATATTCACTGATGTTCTCCTTGGGGAGGTCGGCGATCTTGCGGCCGTTCTGATAGGCGACACAGCTGATGAGCATGGAGGCGACGCCTGGGTGGCGTTAAAGGTGCGGGCATCATAATCCACGCGCCGTGCAGGCCCCATGTCGAGACCGGAAGTGCAGGGCCACCGCGGGTTCGTGATACTCTAAATGACCAATAGTCATTTATAGTTCGCCGCACGTGTCCATCCCTGCTGTCACCGATGCCGACCCGGTCGCCGCCGCCACGGCGCCCGCGCCGTCGCGTGAATTGCTGCTGCTGCTGACGCTGGCAGCGATGCAGTTTGCCAATATCCTCGACTTCATGATCATCATGCCGTTGGGGCCGACGCTAATGCGGATTTTCGAGCTCGACCCGCAGCACTTCGGTTTCCTGGTGTCGTCGTACACGTTTGCCGCGGCCGCCAGCGGCTTCGTTGCCGTGTTCTGGGTCGATCATGTGTCGCGCAAGCGTGCGCTTCTCGTCATGTTCGGCGGTCTGGTCGTGGCCACCGCGCTGTGCGGACTGGCGACGTCGTATCCGCTGCTGCTGGCGGCGCGCATCGTGGCCGGCGTGTTCGGCGGCGTGATCGGCGCGCTGGTGCTGACGATCGTCGCGGATGTCCTGCCCTATGCGCGGCGCGCGCGGGGAACGGCGATTATCGCCGCATCATTCTCCCTTTCCGCCGTGATGGGCGTGCCGATGGGCCTATGGTTGGCCACGCACTTCTCGTGGCGCGCGCCGTTTTTGGGACTGGCCGCGTTCGCGCTGGTGCTGGCCGTGGTCGCGTGGCGCATCCTGCCGCCGCTTGACGCCAACCTGCGCGACCGCCAGACTCGTAATCCGGTCACGCAGTTGCGGTCCCTGCTGGGCGTGCCCAATCACCTGCGCGCCTTTGCCTTCATGCTGGCGCTGATGATGAGCGTGTTCCTCGTCGTGCCGTTCATCGCCGCCTACGCCGTCACCAATGTCGGCGTCCTCGAGACCGAACTGCCGTGGCTCTATTTCGCCGGTGGCCTCACCACGCTCTTCACCGCGCAATGGATCGGCCGGCTGGCGGACAAGCATGGCAAGAAGAAGGTGTTTACGATCCTGGGCTACATCTCCATGGCTCCGCTGCTGATCATGACGAACCTGTTGCCGGTGCCGCTGTACGTGATGGTGAGCGTATTCATCCTGTTCTTCGTGTTCGTTCCCGGACGCTTCGGGCCGGCGCTGGCACTGGTCAGCGGCAGTGTTGCGCCGCGGCTGCGCGGCAGCTTCATGAGTTTTTCCGGCTCGGTGCAGCAATTGGGTTCTGGCTTCGCATCGTTGCTGGCGGGCCTCATCATCGGGCGGGCCGTGGACGGCTCGCTCACGCGCTACCACTGGGTGGGATGGGGCGCGGTCGTGTGCACGCTGCTGGCAATCGTGCTGGCGCGGTCGATCCGCGTTGTTCCCGATGGCAGTTCGAAGATCGATTAGGCAGCGTGCCTTGGACGCCGCGTGTTGTCACGGGTAACATCGGCGTCCCCTCCCGTCCGCGCCCGCGCGCCATCCGCTGATGATCATTCCGTCGCTGCTCGACACCGACCTCTACAAGTTCACGATGATGCAGGTCGTGCAGCATCACTTCGCCGAGGCGCAGGTCGAGTACCGCTTCAAGTGCCGCAACCCGGGCGTGGACCTGACGCCGTACATCGAGGAGATCGAAGCGGAAATCCGCGCGCTGTGCGACCTGCGGTTCACGCAGGACGAATTGGCGTATCTGCGCCGCTGGCGGTTCTTCAAGAGCGACTTCGTCGACTTGCTGGGTCTCTTCCACCTCGACGCCCGCTTCATCAAGGTCACGCGCATCCCGGGGTCGGCGCGCGAGATCGACATCACGATCAAGGGCCCGTGGCTGCACACGATCCTGTTCGAGGTGCCGGTGCTGGCGATCGTGTCGGAGGTGTATTACCGGCGTAACGTGCTCCAGCCCGACCTGGCCGAAGGCCGCGCGCGCCTGGCCGCCAAGATCGCCTTGGGCAATGGCGTGGCGAGCCCCGACTTTCGCATCGCCGACTACGGCACGCGGCGGCGCTTCTCGCGTGCCTGGCAGGACGAGGTGGTGGGTTCATTGAAGAGTGGTCTGGGCGCGCACTTCGTCGGCACCAGCAACGTGAAATTCGCACAAGAGCATGGGTTGACGCCGCTGGGCACGATGGCCCACGAGTACCTGCAGGCCTGCCAGGCCGTGGGGCCGCGGCTGCGCGACTCGCAGACCTTCGCGTTCAACATGTGGGCGCGCGAGTATCGCGGCGACTTGGGGATCGCGCTCTCGGATGTTTGCGGCATGGATGCGTTCCTCCGCGACTTCGACCTCTTCTTCTGCAAGCTTTTTGACGGCGTGCGCCACGACTCGGGCGACCCGTTCGAATGGGGCGAGAAGATGATCGCGCACTACCAGAAGATGCGCATCGACCCGCGGACCAAGACGCTGGTCTTCTCCGACGGCCTCAACATGCCGGTGGCCATCCGCCTGTATGAACACTTCAAGGGGCGCGCGCAGACGTCCTTCGGCATCGGGACCAACCTCACCAATGACTTGGGCTACGAGCCGCTGCAGATCGTCATCAAGATGACCCGCTGCAACGGTCAACCGGTGGCCAAGATCAGCGACGAGCCCAGCAAGTCGATGGATTACGACCCCTCGTACGTGAAGTATCTGCGCGAGGTGTTCCAGGTGCCGGAACTGCCGGCGGCGGTGTAGAGTAAGCGGATGGCAACCCCGCTTCCCGGCAACAAGATCTCCAGCGCTGGCGTCGCGACGCCGGTCCCGTCCGCGCCGCCCCCGAAGCAGCCCGATCGCCGGTTGCGCCTCGAGGACATCCTGAAGCTGATGGTGGCCGACGGACTTGTGGCGGCGGCCGAAACCGAGAACATGCTGCGGGTGCGGACCAAGCAGTACGATCACCCGCTCGAAACCATCGCCGCGATGCGTTGGAAGTCGGCCAAGCCGCCGCACAAGATGATGACGCTCGACTGGATCGTCGAGTGGCTGGCCGCCAAGCTCAAGATTCCCTACCTGCACATCGATCCGCTGAAGGTCGATCTCGGCGCCGTCACGGCCGTCGTTTCCAATGCGTATGCCGAGCGGTTCCGCATCCTGCCTGTCGCCGTGGACCGGATGACGCTCACAGTGGCGACGTCCGAGCCCTTCGTGCGGGCCTGGGCCGACGACTTGGAATCGATGCTGAAGCTCGACGTCAAGTTCGTGTTCGCGAGCCCCGTGGACATCAAGCGCTACCTGGGCGAGTTCTACAACCTCGCGCGTTCGATGAAGCGTGCCGGCGAGTCCTCGAAAGGCGAGCTCACGCTGCGCAACTTCGAGCAGCTGGTGGAACTCGGCAAGGCCGGCAACTTGGACGCCAACGACCAGCACGTCGTCCACATCGTCGACTGGTTGTGGCAGTACGCGTTCGAGCAACGTGCCTCCGACATCCACATCGAGCCCCGCCGCGACGTGGGCCTCGTGCGCTTTCGCATCGACGGCGTGCTGCACCAGGTGTACGCGATCCCGCAGCCCGTGCTGATCGCGATGACATCGCGGATCAAGCTGCTGGCCCGCATGGAGATCGTCGAGAAGCGCCGCCCGCAGGATGGTCGCATCAAAACGCTGGCGCCGGATGGCGGCGAGGTCGAATTGCGGATCTCGACGATGCCCACCGCCTTCGGCGAGAAGCTCGTGATGCGCATCTTCACGCCCGAGGTGCTGGTGCGCGACTGGGCCGATCTGGGCTTCATCCCGGAAGACCGCGTGCGCTGGGAGAAGATGATCAAGGAGCCGCACGGCGTGATCATGGTCACGGGCCCCACCGGTTCGGGCAAGACCACCACCCTCTATTCGTCGCTCAAGTTGTTGGCGCAGCCGGAAGTCAACGTTTGCACGATCGAAGACCCGATCGAGATGATCGAGCCGCTCTTCAACCAGATGCAGGTCACGCCCAACATCGGCGTCGACTTCGCCACCGGCGT
>JBBQEY010000151.1:0-7712 GCA_038321425.1 Burkholderiales bacterium
CGGCGTCGATGGCCGGCTGCAGCAGGCTCGCGCCAAGATCGCGGTCGAAATCGTCAACCTTGATCACGCGCGCGACAATCTCGCGCTGGCCGATCAGCGCGCGCGCTTCGGCGGCATCGATCACGCCTGCCTCCACGCCACGCATGGCCAGGACTTCGATGCCCGATCCTGGTGGCACGACACCATCGATCCGCTTTTCGCGGATAGCCAGCTTCAGCTTGGCCTCAACCGGTTCGGTGACCACGGTGGCTTCAAGCGCGCGCTCGATCAGGAGCACCGGATCATCATCGCCGGTACCGATGAACATACCTGCGGTGAGGCGGTCGCGCGTCGCAGAGGGCCCGATCAGCAATTGCGCCACTGCGTGCCCGAGCTGATCCGACGGTATGGCATAGGGCCGGCCCAGCGGAAACACCGTGCGGCGGAGCAGCGTGGCGATGACACGATTGGGGAAGTTGCAAATCACGCCTTCGAACGCGCTCTGGATCTTGTACATCGCGTCCCAGATCGCCCAATGCATCAGCGGCGCATCGGCCTCCTGCCGCCCTTCGGCTTCAAAACGCTTCAACGTCGCGGAGCACAGGTACATCAACGACAGGATGTCGCCCAGGCGCGCAGAGAGCTTTTCCTTGCGCTTCAGCGCACCGCCCAGCGTGCCCATCGACACGTCGGCAAGGAACGCCAGCGCACCGGAAAAGCGCGTGAGCTGCTGGTAGTAGCGACGGGTTGAAGGCGCCACGTCGTCCGGCACGCGCACGAAGTGCGAACCGGTGAGACCGGTGACAACCGTGCGAGCGAAGCTTTCCAGCGTGAACCGCACGTGGCCGAACAGCGCGGCATCGAAGGCCACGGAGGCGCGCTCGTGATCCGTTTCGCGCGTCGCATTGATTTCCTTCAGCACAAAGGGATGGCAGCGGATGGCGCCCTGGCCGAAGATGATGAGGCTGCGCGTCAGGATGTTGGCGCCTTCGACGGTGATGGCCACGGGGTGCTGCATGTAGGCGCCGCCGAGAAAGTTGGACGGCCCCATGCAGATACCCTTCCCGCCGATCACATCCATGCCGTCATTGATGGTCTCTCGCGCGCGCTCGGTGATGTGGTACTTGGCGATGGCCGACACCACGGCCGGCTTCTCGCCGAGATCGATGGCCGATGCCGTCAGCATCCGCGTGGCATCCATCATGTAGAGGTTGCCGCCCATGCGCGCCAGTGCTTCCTCGATGCCCTCGAACTTGCCGATGGCCGTCTTGAATTGCGTGCGCACGCGCGCGTAGCCGCCCACGGTTCGCACCGCGAGAATCGACATGCCGGTGTTGGACGACGGCAGTGAAATCCCGCGACCCGTCGACAGGCATTCCATCAGCATCCGCCAGCCGTGCCCGATCATCGGCTGTCCGCCGATCACCCAGTCCATCGGGATGAACACGTTGCTGCCGGAATTGGGGCCATTCTGAAACACAGCGTTGAGCGGCATGTGGCGGCGGCCGATATGCACGCCAGGATGCGATGTCGGAATCAGCGCGCAGGTGATGCCGAGGTCGACCCTGTCACCCAGCAGCTTGTCGCGGTCGTATACGCGAAACGCAAGACCCAGCAGCGTCGCCACCGGACCCAGCGTGATGTAGCGCTTATTCCACGTGACCGACAGCCCCAGTGCGCGCTTGCCGTCGTGCTCGCCCCAGCACACGTATGCATAGTCGGGGATGGCCGCAGCATCGGAGCCGGCATTCGGATTGGTCAACGCGAAGCAGGGAATCTCGAGACCCTTGGCGAGGCGGGGCAGGTAATGCCGCTTCTGTTCCTCGGTGCCGTAATGCAGCAGCAGTTCGCCGGGGCCGAGCGAGTTCGGCACCATCACCGTCACCGCCACGGTGCCGGAACGCGTGGACAGCTTCGTCACCACCTGCGAATGCGCCCACGCGGAAAAGCCCAAACCGCCGTATTCCTTCGGGATGATCATCCCGAGGAAGCCCTTGTCCTTGACGAACTGCCACACGTGCGGCGGCAGATCCTTGTAGACGTTGGTCGTCTCCCAGTCGCTGGTCATCGCGCACAGCGCGGAAGTCTCGTGGTCGAGAAATCGCTGCTCCTCGACGGTGAGCGCGGACAGCGGCGTCTCAAGCAGACTGGCCCAGTCAGGCCGCCCCGAGAACAGCTGGCCATCCCACCACACAGTGCCTGCCTCGATTGCCTCGCGCTCCGTCTGGGACATCGCAGGCATCACGCGGCGGTACATCGTCAGCACTGCATCGCTGATGAGGCTGCGCCGCAACTTCGGAATGGCCAGCGCAATGGTCAGCGCGATGAACACCAGCACCAGCACGATGTTCAACGCCAGCGGCAACGCGCGCAGTGCCCACGACAACCCTAACGCCACGGCGATACCGATGGCCCATTGCCGTCCAGACGCGTTGATGTACGCCAGTGCCAGTAATCCGGCGACCACGAATAAAAACCAGAAGAACGTCAGCATCGCAACACTCCTAGGCGGCGGGCAGCACCTTCGGCCTGCCCGTCCGGGGGGTTCAGGTCTTCAGGTGCGGCGCTCGAGGTCAAGATCGAACTCGCGCGAAACGTCGTTCAATTCAGGAAGCGGGGCGTTGAGCCCCCCCAGCAGGAAGGGCGCCAAGCGCCGCAGCAGAATCTCATCGTTTTCCGTCTCGAGCGGATTAAGTTCGGAGATGATTTTCAGCGCATCGGTGCCTGCCAACGTGTATGACAACGCCCCCATGATGAAGTGCAGGCGCCATGACAGTTCCTTCTTCGGCAGGTGCGGCAGCGCCCGCGCGAACGCGGCCTTGAAGCGATCGATCATCTGCGCGTACTGCTCCGAGAGAAAGCGCCGGATGAAAGGCGCGGGGTCGGCGTAGGCGCGTCCTAGCAAGCGAAGAAAATTGGTGCCGCCGCGCTGCGGGTCGCGAGCGAGGCGCAGCGCGGGGATGAAGAGCGCCGCCAGAATACGCTCGCAACGGACGGCGTCCGGGGCCGTTTCGCGCTCGAAGCGATCAAGAAGCTCCACACGCTGCTGGTTCATCGGATCGAGCCGGCGCGTCAGCACCGCCTGAAAGAGTTCTTCCTTGCTGCCGAAGTGATAGTTGGCCGCCGCCAGGTTGGCCCCGGCCGCCGCCGTGATGAGACGCAGGCTGGTCGCCTCGAAACCGTGTTCCATAAACAGCGCCTCGGCGGCATCGAGTAGCCGATCCTTGGTCGCCGCGGCACCACGCAGCTCGGTAAGCGCAATCACATTGCCCTTCATGGTTCCTCACCAGGACTCGTGCCAAAACGTCAAACGCTCGTTTTAATCCTATGTTTGTTCGATGGATATGTCAAGCGACCGCAATTAGTCGATCAATTTGGTCGAATATACTTTTCGGCTCATGCGCACCGAGCTCGACCTGCTTCCCTCCACCCGCCCCACGACCGCCCACAACCCCACCGACCGCGAGCGCCAACTCGGCCTGTGGTTCGGTTTGCTCGGCGTCGTGGCGTTCAGCGGGACCCTGCCCGCCACGCGCCTTGCGGTCACGGTCCTCGACCCGATCTTCGTCGGCCTTGGCCGGGCGCTGGTCGCCGCGGTGCTGGCGGCCATCGTGCTCGCCGCCACGCGTACACCGATTCCGCCGCGCACGCTGTGGCCACGGCTTGGTATCGTGGCCCTTGGAGTCGTCGCCGGTTGGCCAATACTTACTGCGTTCGCAATGCGCTACGTACCTGCAGCTCACGGCGCGGTGGTGGCCGGATTGCTGCCGCTGGCGACCGCGTTGGCGGGCGCCTGGCTGGCCCATGAACGCCCGCCGCGCCAGTTCTGGATCTGGGCGCTGGCCGGCAGTGTGGTGGTCGTCGCGTTCGCGCTGTGGGAAGGCGGCGGGCGCCTGCAATCGGCCGACCTGCTGCTGGCCGCGGCCGTCGCGGCGGCGTCCATCGGGTATGCCGAAGGCGCGCGTCTGGCCCGCGTCCTGGGCGGCTGGCAGGTGATCTGCTGGGTCCTGATTCTCGCCGCGCCATTCGTCGTCATTCCGACGTGGCTCACCTTTGATGCCAGCAGCCTCGCGGCGCCATGGAGCGCGTGGGCCGCGTTCGCCTACGTCGCGGTGATCTCGCAATTCCTCGGCTTCTTCGCCTGGTATCGCGGCCTGGCGCTGGGCGGTATTGCGGTGGTGGGCCAGACCCAGCTGCTGCAGCCGTTCCTCACGATCTTTGCGTCGGCCTGGCTGCTGGCCGAACCGGTCTCGGCCGCCACGTACATCAGCGCGGCACTGGTGATTGCCGCGATCGCAATGGGACGGCGTGGTTGACGTGCCCCAATATCGCCGCGTGCGGCGTGCTACTCGTTACTGCCAGCGTACGCCGCCTCGATCGCCGTGGCCTTCTGCTTCAGCAGTACCGGCCGCCGCAACTTGAGAGTTGGCGTGAGCAAGCCGTTGTCCACGCTCCACGGTTCCACTGAACTCACCACCCTGCGCACGCGCACCCAACGCGGAAAGGTCTTCAGTTGCTCGTTGGCGCGCCGGATCAGCACCTTTTCATCGGTTTCCTTCGACACCGCCAGCAACACGACGTAGGGCCGGCCTTCGCCTACCAGCATCACCTGCTCGAACACCGGATCGTGCAGGATCGCGAATTCGGCATCCTGCGGTGGCAGCTTTTCGCCGTTCGACAGTACCAGGATGTCCTTGGCGCGGCCCCGAATGTAGATCCTGCCGTCCAGCAACTCCGCGATGTCGCCCGTGTGCAGCCACCCGTCGGGCAGCACGGCCGCGGTGGCCTCGGGGTTGCGCCAATAGCCCTGCATCACGTTGGCGCCCCGCACCAGCAGCTCGCCAGTTTCGCCAAGCTTGACTTCCATGCCGGCAACCGGCGGGCCGACCGACTCCGGGACGTTGTCATCGATGTGATTGACCGAGATGACGGGCGATGCCTCGGTCATCCCATAGCCCTGCAGCATCGGCAGTCCCAGGCCGATGAACGTGCGTGCCAGCAACGGATCGAGCGCCGCGCCACCGACCACCACCAGCCGCAGACGTCCACCCAGGCGCGCCAGCACCGGCGTGGCAACTGCCTTTTGCAGCAGCGGCACGACCATGCGGTCGAGGAGCGTTCCCTTGCCGGTGGCCATGCGAAACCCGCGATTCACGCAGGCGTCGAACAACATCCGCTTCGACGCCGACGATTCGAGCGACTGCTCGATGCCCGCGCGAAAGCGCTCGAAGATGCGCGGTACCGCGAACATCGCCGTCGGCGCCTGCGTTGCCAGGTCATCCGCGATCTGCGCCACGCCGCGCGCATAGGCAACGCGTGCGCCGAGCGACAGCGGCAGGTAGTAGCCGCCGGTGCGCTCGAACATGTGCGAAAGCGGCAGGATCGACAGGAAGAGGTCATCCGGCCGCGCCATGTTGGTGGCACGGCACTGCTCGACATTGGCCAGGATGTTGGCGTGCGTCAGCATGACGCCCTTCGGCCGTCCGGCGGTGCCTGACGTGAAGCAGATGGTGGCGAGCGTACCCGGCGCCACGTCGGCCACCGTAAACATTCCCCCCTCCTGCGGGACCCAGGCCGCGGCGGTAGCGGAAGTCTCACCAGCGTCCGGCCGCACGATCACGCGCGGCGGCAATGGTTGCTGCGGGTCCTGCACCTTGGCCAGCGCCGCCGCGATCCGCGAGTTCTCGACGATCAGCAGCCGGGCTTCCGCATTGGCGGCGCACCACGCTACATTGTCCGGGTTGTCGTCGACGTACAACGGCACGACGACGAGGCCCATGCCCAGCGCGGCCATGTCGATGGCCACCCACGACACCCCGTTGCGCACGCACAGTGCAACGCGGTCCCCCGGTTGCAGCCCTTCGCGGCGGAAGGCAGCCTGCCAGCGCGCGGCCTGCGCGGCGACCTCGCCGGCAGTGACGTCCTGCCAGGCTTGCTCGACAAAATGCCGGTAGAGAAGATGCGCGGGCGAATGCTCGACGTGCTGCAACAACAGATGCGCGATGTTTCCGGTCACCCTCCCCTCCCTGGTGTGCACCTCAAGCCGGCGATGCTTGCTGCGGTGTCCGATTGTGCCAACTTGTGCGTGGACAATCCATCGGACGTGCGCGCGCCCCTTGGCTATACTCTGCGCCAAGGAGGACGGCATCGATGGCCACCATCAAGATTGCGCGCAAGCACACCCTGACGCACAAGAAGGCCCGTGACGTCGCGGAAATAATCGCGAAGGATCTGCAGAAGCGTTTCGAACTCGAATACGAGTGGGACGACGACGTGGTCGAGTTCGAGCGCCCCGGTGTATCGGGCACGCTCGCGGTGGCCAAGGACAAGTTCCTGCTCGACGTCAGCCTTGGGTGGTTGCTGACGCCGCTGAAGCCTGCTTTCGAGAAGGAAATCAACGCGCAGTTCGACAAGCTGGTCGGCAAGGCCTGACGCTCAGTTCGGGCTGCGCGCACCTGCAGGCTCCGACAGGCGAAACGCCATCGGATCGGCGAAGGCATCGACCGCGCCGCCCACGATCGCTTCCAGGATGTCCGTCTCGCGCGTGCTGACCGTATCGAGGAACGTCGCCGCGCCATTCATCTTGTGAAACGCCGTGAAGCCGCGCTCCAGGAAATCCTGCAGCGCACTCAAGCCCGCCATCCGCGCCGGCTGCCGCATCATCTTCAGCGCCCCGCGGATCAATGGCTTGCTGACATACCGGTCAAGCGCGCTGCCCACCTCGACGATCAGCGCAATCTGACGGCGGCGGAGAGGAATATTGCCGGCACGCCGATAGGCGCGGCAATAGTCGGCCACCGGAAGGTGGCCATCCGCGCGCGGCAACCGCGACAGCAGCGCGCGGTCCAGTTCCTGCGAAAGCGCATTCAGTTCCATCGCCAGCGCGGCGGTATGCACGACGGCGGGCGGCAGCATCCGCACCATCACCGGCACCACGCGCGCGAGATCGGCATCGCGCTGGCTGAAGTCCGCCGCGCCGTAGAGATCGTGCTGGAAGAATTCGATGGCCAGCCGGTAACGCGGATCCGCGGCGAGATCGGCGTAGGTCATCCGCAAGCGGCGCGACTGCCAAAAGGCAAGTCGTTCGAGGGTGCCGGCCAAAATAGGATTCTCGCGGCGTTCGCGGTGCAAACGCGCGACGCGCTCCAGTTCGCGGACAAGCGCGCCCTGAGCGGCACTGGCGGAGGTGTCGTCGGCCATGGAACAGTGTGCCGCAACGTGCGGCGGAACCAAGTCTAACAGGCGCCACGCCCGGATCGTCCCGTCGCAGGTGCGAATTCGTGTCCGGCGCTCGCCGCGCATTAGATTGTTTGCTCTACCTGCGGTCCCTATCCTCGCCTCGTGCCGCAATCCCTGCAGAAGCTGAACCGTCGCACCTTCATCGCCGCCGGCGCGGTCGGCGTGGGCGCTCTCGCCATCGCCGGATGGTGGAAGGACGCGCCGCCCGCGAACGTTGCAGGCGCGGTGCCCCCTTTGAGCTCCGATGGCCACGACATCCTGCGTGCCGTCGTGCCGGTGCTGCTGGCCGGCGCGCTGCCGGCAGAGCCTTCCGCGCGCGCTGCTGCGATCGACGAAACGATGGTTGCACTCGGCGTGGCCATCAGCGGCCTGCCGGCCGCGGCGCAAGCCGAACTCGCCCAACTCTTCGCGCTGCTGTCGCTGCCCCCGGTACGGCTTGCCGTGGCCCGCCTCGACGCGCCGTGGGCGCAGGCCGCGCCCGCACAGGTACGCGC
>JBBQEY010000152.1:0-7706 GCA_038321425.1 Burkholderiales bacterium
CCGCGAACAGGCCGCCCAGCGTGAACAGGTTGGGCAGCAGGTAAATACCCCGACGACGGATGCGGTTCTTGCGTACCGCGCGTTCGGTGTCGTAGTCCTGCATCGTTCGCCTGGCCCGTCAGGGCAATTCGGCGAGGATGGTTTCGGTGGCGGACACCATATCGCCCACCGCAACGCGCGGCCTGGCGGCGGGGTCGAGGTAGACATCGACGCGCGAGCCGAAGCGAATGAAGCCATAGCGCTGGCCGCGCGCAAGCGTTGCGACCGGATCGACGTAGCAAAGGATGCGCCGCGCAATCAGGCCAGCGATCTGGACGCAGGTCACTTCCTGTCCCGACGCGGTGCGGATCTGCAGCGCGTTGCGCTCGTTCTCGAGCGATGCCTTGTCGAGGGCGGCATTGAAAAAGCTGCCGGCGTGGTACCAGCGATTGACGACGGTCCCGTCGACCGGGCTGCGATTTGAATGCACGTTGAACACGTTCATGAACACGCTGATCTTGAGTGCATCGCGGTCGAGATAGGGATCGCGTTCTTTTTCCACTTTCACCACGCGGCCGTCCGCCGGGGACAGCACCGCATTGGGAGCATCGGGTATCACCCGGGGCGGATCGCGGAAGAACTGCAGGATGAAACCCGCCACCAGCCACGCGACGAAGGCCAACACGAGGTAGCCCCACCAGGTGAGCAGCGCCGCGACGGCCACGGCACCGGCCAGAAACGGCCAGCCCTCGCGGGCAATGATGGGATGCGGATAGTGATTGTTCATCGGGGAACCACCGGCGGCAACGGGTGCGAATTATGCCCTACTGCTCGATACAGCCACGACTGCGTCAGGGCATCTTCGTCGCTGCGGCCTCGGCAGCGCCCTTTACCATGCCCTCCACACCGCGGGCGCGTTCGATGGCGTTGGTCGGGGCGGGTACGGACCCGGTGGGATCCATCCGCTCGACGGCACCAGCCGCCGCCGAGCCGGTACGCTCGCCCGGGGTGGCGGCACCCCCCTTCACGGTGGTGGTGGTGGTGGCGCCGCCGCCGGCCAGCATGCCGTACTTCAGCAATGCATCCTTCGACAGCCACGCCACGATGGCCAGCGCAATCAGGATCACGAGCATGCCCACCCATCCGCGTTGCCTGTCGATGCGCTGGTTCATGCCGTTCTCCTTTGACAACAGTTGCCGATGCTTCAGGCATTCGCTGTAGGCGAGGCTTCAGTCTCGCGGGTAGGGCGCCGCGACATCCCTGCAAGGCTGAAGCCTCGCCTACGGTACCCCGTCCCTTGCCACTGCAGGACCCGACGATCATTGTAGGCGAGGCTTCAGCCTCGCGGGTAGGATGCCGCGACATCCCTGCGAGGCTGAAGCCTCGCCTACGCTAGCCCGTCCCTTGCCGCTGCAGGACCCGCTAATCATTGTAGGCGAGGCTTCAGCCTCGCGGGTAGGATGCCGCGACATCCCTGCGAGGCTGAAGCCTCGCCTACAGGGGAATGAACATGCCCCTTCGCTACATCAGTTGCGCGTCTGGTCCACCAGCTTGTTCTTGCCGATCCACGGCATCATCGAGCGCAGCCTCGCGCCGACGACTTCGATCGAGTGCTCGCTCATCTGGCGGCGGCGCGACAGCAGCGTCGGTGCGCCGGCGCGGTTCTCGAGGATGAAGTCCTTGGCGTATTCGCCGGTCTGAATCCGCTTCAGCATCTCCTTCATCGCGAGCTTGGTCTCGGCGTTGACGATCTTCGGGCCGCTGACATACTCGCCATACTCGGCGTTGTTGGAGATCGAGTAGTTCATGTTGGCGATGCCGCCCTCGTAGATCAGGTCGACGATCAGCTTCAGTTCATGCAGGCACTCGAAGTACGCCATTTCCGGCGCATAGCCTGCCTCGACCAGCGTCTCGTAACCGGCCTTGACCAGTTCGACGGTGCCGCCGCACAGCACGGCCTGCTCGCCGAAAAGATCGGTCTCGGTTTCTTCGCGGAAATTGGTCTCGATGACGCCGGCGCGCGCACCGCCGATAGCCGCCGCGTACGACAGCGCGACGTCGCGGGCCTTCTTCGACGCATCCTGGTGCACGGCGATCAGCATCGGCACGCCGCCACCACCCACATATGTGGAGCGCACGGTGTGCCCCGGAGCCTTCGGCGCGATCATCACCACGTCGAGGTCGGCGCGCGGCTGTACCTGGCCGTAGTGGATGTTGAAGCCGTGCGCGAACGCGAGCATTGCGCCCTTCTTGATGTTGGGCTCGACATCGTTCTTGTACACGGCGCCGATGCTCTCGTCCGGCATCAGCATCATTACGACGTCGGCGGCCTTCACGGCGTCGGCCACTTCGGCAACCTTCAATCCGGCCTTCTTGGCCTTGTCCCACGAGGCGCCACCCTTGCGCAACGCGACGGTGACCTTCACGCCGGAATCGTTGAGATTCTGCGCGTGTGCGTGGCCCTGCGAGCCGTAACCGACGATCGTGACCTTCTTGCCCTTGATCAGGGACAGATCGGCATCTTTTTCGTAGTAGACCTTCATCATGACTTGGTTCCCTAGATTAACTTCGTGTTGTGTCGCCGCGCGGCGCTTCCTCCCGCGATGCGGCGACTGTAGAGGTGCTGCTGCTAGACCCGCAATATCCGTTCGCCGCGCCCGATGCCGGAGGCCCCGGTGCGCACTGTTTCAAGAATGACGCCGGGCTCGATCGACTGCAGGAACGCATCGAGCTTGCTGCCGGTGCCCGTCAGTTCGATCGTGTAGCTCTTGTCGGTGACGTCGAGGATGCGGCCGCGAAAAATGTCGGCCAGGCGCTTCATCTCATCGCGGTCCTTGCCGGAGGCCCGCACCTTCACCAGCATCAGCTCGCGCTCGATGTGGTTGCCTTCAGTCAGGTCGACCACCTTGACCACTTCGACCAGCTTGTTCAACTGCTTCGTGATCTGTTCGATGACGTCGTCGGAGCCGATGGTGACGATCGTGAAACGCGACATCGTCGGATCCTCGGTGGGCGCCACCGTCAGCGAATCGATGTTGTAGCCGCGGGCGGAGAACAATCCGGAGATGCGCGACAACGCGCCCGACTCGTTCTCCGCAAGAATCGAGAGGATGTGCCTCATGGGGTGTCTCCCCCCGACGCCGCTACGCGCCCTCCCCCCTGAGGGGGGCACGCGCCTTGGAGCGGTCCGGCGGCGCTTTGGGTGTCTCCCCCCGACGGCGCTACGCGCCCTCCCCCCTGAGGGGGGCACGCGCCTTGGAACGGTCCGGCGGCGCTCATAACTCCTCCGCCAGGATCATCTCGGTAAGGCCCTTGCCACCCGGCACCATCGGGAACACGTTCTCCGTCTGGTCGGTGATGAAGTCCATGAACACGAGGCGATCCTTCAACTTCAGCGATTCCCGCAACGCGCCTTCGACGTCACCCGGCTTCTCGATCTTCATGCCGACGTGGCCGTAGGCCTCGGCCAGCTTCACGAAATCGGGCAGCGCATCCATGTACGATTCGGCGTAGCGGTTGCCGTAGAAGAATTGCTGCCACTGCCGCACCATGCCCATGTACCGGTTGTTGAGGTTCACCAGCTTGATCGGCAGGTGGTACTGCTTGCAGGTGGACAGTTCCTGGATGCACATCTGGATCGATGCCTCGCCAGTGACGCACGCGACGGTCGCATCGGGGTTGACCAGTTGCACACCCATCGCGGCCGGCAGGCCAAAGCCCATCGTGCCGAGACCTCCGGAGTTGATCCAGCGGCGCGGCTTGTCGAACTTGTAGTACTGCGCGGCCCACATCTGGTGCTGGCCCACGTCTGAGGTGATGAACGCATCGCCCTTGGTCAGCTCGTAGAGCTTCTGCACGACGAACTGCGGCTTGATCAGTTCGCTCTTGGTGTCGTACTTGAGGCAATCCTTACGCTGCCATTCCTTGATGTCGGCCCACCACGCCTTCAAGGCCACCGGGTCAGGGCGTTGCGGCGAGGATTCGATGATCTTGATCATCTCGTCCATCACGTCGCCGACATAGCCGACGATGGGCACATCCACCTTCACGCGCTTGCTGATCGACGACGGATCGATGTCGATGTGGATGATCTTGCGATCGGCGCGGAAAAAATGCTCCGGGTTGCCGATCACGCGATCGTCGAAGCGCGCACCGATGGCGATCAGCACATCGCAGTGCTGCATCGCCATGTTCGACTCGTAGGTGCCGTGCATGCCGAGCATCCCGGTGAACTGCGGGTCAGTCCCGGGAAAGCCGCCCAGTCCCATCAGCGTATTGGTGCAGGGGAAGCCCAGCAGGCGCACGAGGCGTGTCAGCTGCGGGGCCGCATCGTTCAGCACGACGCCGCCACCCGCGTAGACCATCGGGCGCTTGGCTTCCAGCAGCAATTGCACGGCTTTCTTGATCTGGCCGCTGTGGCCCTTGGTCACCGGGTTGTACGAGCGCAGCGACACCGTCTTTGGATAGACGTACTCGGTGCTCTGCTGCGTGATGTCTTTGGGGATGTCGACCAGCACCGGTCCGGGCCGACCGGTGGAGGCGAGATAGAACGCCTTCTTGATCGTCGTGGCGAGATCGCGAATGTCCTTGACCAGGAAGTTGTGCTTGACGCACGGCCGTGTGATGCCGACCGTGTCGCACTCCTGGAAGGCATCCTGGCCGATGGCGTGCGTGGGGACCTGCCCCGTCAGCACGACCATCGGAATCGAATCCATGTAAGCGGTGGCAATGCCGGTCACGGCATTGGTGACGCCGGGGCCTGACGTGACCAGCGCGACGCCGACCTTGGTCGACGAGCGCGAGTAGCCATCGGCGGCGTGGACGGCACCCTGTTCATGGCGCACGAGCACGTGCTTGACCTTTTCCTGCTTGAAGAGCTCATCGTAGAGATTGAGCACTGCGCCGCCCGGGTAGCCGAAGACGTACTCGACGCCCTCTTCCTGGAGGCAGCGGACCACGATTTCCGCACCGGTGAGTTGCATGATTGAACACCCTTGGTCAATGATGACGTTCCGGCGCTGAATACGCGCACGTGCGCGGGCCGGGGCGATGCGGGATTGCTCGAAAACGTGCCGCGGCAGGGTTGGGCGCGCGACCGGAAGAGCATTGCTTCTGTTGAAAGCGTTCGCCGAGCAAAACCGGCTGCACTCCTAGGGGATCTCCGCGACGCTTGTGGCATTGCCGGAGGGAGCGCAAACAGCCGTTTTTGCAGCACAACAATCAGGACCTTTCGATCCGGAAGCCAAGACATTAGCTGGAACTCCCCTCGCCGGTCAAGGATTTGGCGGTGGCGACCGCCTGGAACGCGGCGCCGCTTTCCACTTTTTTGCTGTGATGCAACACGAGTGCAGGCGGCCGGGGCGACAGGACGCCACGGGATTACGTCCTATAATCGACCGATTTGCCGTTCGGACCGCCCAAACTGGCCACACCACAGGAAATTTCGGGGTTTCTCGCCGCGGTTGAACGGCGCGCCTACAAGCAGGCGATGTTTGCCACGCGCGACAACGACGCGGCGCTCGACATCGTGCAGGACGCGATGCTGAAACTGGTGGAAAACTATGCCGGCAAGCCTGCCGCCGAGCTGCCGATGCTGTTTCAGCGCATCTTGCAGAACACGATCTACGACCATTTCCGGCGCCAGAAGGTCCGAAATACCTGGACGACGCTGCTCTCGGCCTTCGGTAAAGGTGATGAAAAAGACGACGATTATGATCCGCTTGAAACTTTGGCGGCGAAAACGGAATCCAACGCCGCAGCCGATCCCGCCGCCCAATATGAACAAGCGCATGTTGTACGAATGATCGAACAGGCTCTGTCGAGGCTCCCGGCACGTCAACGCGAAGCCTTCCTGCTGCGTTATTGGGAGGAACTGGACGTGGCCGAGGCCGCTGCCGCGATGGGGTGTTCCGAAGGTAGCGTGAAGACCCACTGTTCCCGGGCCGTCCATGCCTTGGCAGAAATGCTCAAGGCTAAGGGTTTGCAGCTATGACCGATGACCACGAAAAATTTGCAAAGAAAATAACGACTTACCTCGACGCGGGGACCGCGGAGATCAAGTCGGGCACCGCCTATCGCCTGCAGCAGGCGCGGGCGGCGGCGCTCGCCAGCCTCGCACCGGGCGCGCCCCGGCGGGCCCCGCAGACGGCGTTGGCGCGGGCCTTTGCGGGCGGCAGCAGCGGCGACAGCGGCGACAGCGGCAGTTTCTGGATAAGCGGCCGGCTGTGGTTCGGCATCCTGTTGATCGCGGCGGTCAGCTTCGCCTTCCAGCAGTGGCGAGTCGTCCAGCAAACCCGGGAACTCGAGGAGCTCGATGCCCAGATCCTGACGTCCGACCTGCCCATCGATGCCTACCTCGATCGCGGCTTCCAGACCTGGCTAACACGGCGCGAACCGTGACCCGCGCGCTCGTCTTCGCCCTGACGCTGGCTTTCCTTCCCGCCCTCATTCCATCCAACGCCTTCGCGCAGATCACGATGGGTTCGCCCTCGTGGTCTCAGCTCTCTCCACAGGAAAAGCAGGTTCTCTCACCTCTGGCGTCCGATTGGGACAACCTCGACACGCAGCGCAAGCAGAAATGGCGCGGCATTGCGCAGCGCTATCCCAAAATGGGCGCCGAGGAGCAGCAGCGTGTCCAGCAGCAGATGCGGTCGTGGTCGCAGTTGTCGCCGCAGCAGCGGCAAGCCGCGCGCGAACAGTACAAATCGCTGAAGCAGCTCCCGCCCGAGAAAAAGGACGACGTCCGCCAGCGCTGGCAGGAATACCAGAGCCTGTCGCCCGAGCAGAAGCGCGAGCTTGCCGCGCGCCAGCCCGCCACACCGGGTGCCGCAGGTGCGGCACGCGAGCCGCCGCAGACGAGGCAACCGCCCGCCGGGACACAACCCGTGCCCGGGTCGGCGCCGGTCGCGCGCTAGCATCGTTTTCCCCCGTACAACCCTTCCCGTTTCACGATGCCCCCCGCGCCGGACTTCGACGCGCCGGCGCTGCCGCTGGCGGGACGCGCACGGCGCCTGTCGGCGCTGATCTACGAAGGACTATTGCTCACCGCGATCATCTTCATCGCGGCGTTTGTCGCGCTGCCCCTGGTGACGCCAGGCCATGCAGGGGCGGTCGATACGCTGGCGATTCCCGGCCTGCCGCAACGCGTGGCGTTGTTCTGCCTGCTGTTCGCCGTGCTGGCCTGGTACAGCGTCGCCAGTTGGGCGGGCGGGCGGCGCTCATTGCCGATGAAGACGTGGCGGCTGCGGCTCGTGATGGCAGACGGGCGGCCGGTCACGCGCAAGGCCGCGCTGCTGCGGTTCCTGGCCACTTGGATCGGGCCGGCACTGGCGGTGACGGCCTACGCGCTGCTGCGGCCCTGGGGGCTTGGCGCGCAGGCCATATGGCTCCTGGCCTTCAACTTCCTGTGGACCTTCGTCGACCGCAAAAAGCAGTTCCTCCACGATCGCATCGCCGGGACGCGCCTCGTGCAGGACGCGCCACCGGCGCCGGTCGTTCGCCCGGTGGCCTGAGCGCGTCGGGCCATCCCAAGCGCGAAGGCCTAAACCATACCGGCGTGCTTACGCCGCGGACGGACGTGCCAGTACCACACCGCCGGCAATCAGCACCATGCCGACAATGGCTTCGACCCCCAGTGTTTCACCGAAGAGCAGCCACGCCATCACCGCCGTGACCGGCGGCACCAGGTAGAAGAGCCGCGCCACACCGGCTGCTGCGCCGTGCCGCAG
>JBBQEY010000153.1:0-7700 GCA_038321425.1 Burkholderiales bacterium
TCTGCTGCAGCGCCGGATCCGTTTCGATCGCCGCGCGCATGAGTGCCATCTCCTCCGCGTCGAAGAGGCCGGGCACCAGCACGAAGCCATCGCGCTCGTAGGCCGCCATTTGCGCCGGCGTCAAGATCGAACCACTCATCCACTGCCTCCTCGGGTTGTAAGATTGCGCTGTTGATCGCGCCTCATGTCCATCATAACCCGCACCGCCACCCGCTATGTCACGCCGCTGCGCGCGGGCGGCTCGCAGCCGGCCATCGTCGAAGTCGGTGACGAGGGTCTCTACCCGCTCAAGTTCCGCGGTGCGGGCGAAGGGGCGAATGCGGTGGTCGCCGATCTCGTGGCCGGCGAAATCGCGCGGATTCCGGGACGGGGCACGGCCGATCATGCTTGAAACGTTCAGCCTGTTGCTGCTCGCGGTCGGCGCGTGGTTCCTGTGGGACAGCCTCAAGGCACGCGAAGCGGCCAACGTCGCCATCCGCGAGACGTGCCGGCAGCATGGCTATATGTTCCTCGACGACACAGTGGGCCTGTCAAGCCTGCGGCCCACGCGCGACGAACATGGCCATGCAGCATTGCGCCGCGTCTATCGCTTCGAATACAGTGAGACGGGCGAACAGCGCAAGCCGGGCTCGATCGCGTTGCTGGGCGCCCGGGTACTTTCCGTTTCGGTGACGGTGCCCCAGACGGCCACGATCCAAACGCTGCAATGAAACCGCGTACCGGTGCGGCGCATGCAGGCGATGCGTAGAGGTGAGGCTTCAGCTTCGCAGGTGCGATGCCGCGTACCAGCGAGGCTGAAGCCTCGCCTACAATCCTTGCGTACGGCGTTATCGCAGCCGCATCGCGTACGGCGTTATCGCAGCCGCATCGCGTACGGCGTTATCGCAGCCGCATCGCGTACCGGCTCAATGCCCCCAACGCAACGCCAGCGGATTCACCTCGCGCGCAAGTTCGAGCAATCCGGCGCGCGTGGCGGGATGCAGGGCCTCCAGCGGATGGCGCAACGCGTCGCTCTTGATCACGCCGCCTTCCATCATCACGGACTTGGTGGCGCGCAGGCCGCACTGGCGGTTCTCGAAGTTGATCAGCGGCAGGATGTGCGCGTACTGCGCCGCCGCCTCCCTGCGGCGACCGGCCAGGAAGTCCATCACCACGGGGCGGATCAAATCCGGCAACAGCGCGCTGGCCATCGTGCCGGTGGCGCCCGCATCGAGGTCCGCCATCAACGTGATCGATTCCTCACCATCGAAGGGCCCGTCGATCAGGTCGCCTCCCGCCTCGATCAGCGCGCGCAGCTTCGTGGCCGTGCCCGGCATCTCGATCTTGAAGTAACGCGCCATTGGCACCTCGCGCGCGAGCCGCACCAGGAACGGCACGGACAGCGCCACGCCCGACAGTGGCGCATCCTGGACCATGATCGGCAGTCCTGACGCGTCCGCCACATGCGCGAAATGCGCAAGCATGCCTGCCTCGTCGGCCTTCAAACCGGTGCCGTGATACGGCGGCATCAGCATCAGCATTGCAGCACCCGCCTGGGCCGCGGCGCGCGCGCGTTCGCCCGCAATGCGCGTGCTGAAATGGCTGCAGGTCACGATGACGGGCACTCGTCCAGCGACATGCGTCAGCGAGAGCTCGAGCAACTGGGTGCGTTCGGCATCCGTCAGCAGGAACTGTTCGGAGTAGTTGGCCAGGATGCAGATCCCGTCGACACCCTGGTCGAGCATGCAGTCGAGCACGCGGCGCATGCCGGGAAGGTCGAGGTCGCCCGAAGCCGTGAACGGCGTCGGCGCGATCGGGTACATGCCGGTCCAGCGTGCGGACAATGCAGGAGTCATGGGGCCTCGCTCGAAGATGATGCGGGCCTGCGGCGGGGCGCGACGCAACGCGCGGCCCGGCCGCCAGCCGCGGGATCAGAAGTCCTGGGTGACCACGGCGGTCAATGCACCGACCGGTCCCAGCAGATAGATGGAATAGGTCTGCGGTGACGTCAGCGCGACGTTGGGGAGTGTCACCAGGGTTGCACCGGTCGTCGTGTCGGTGAACGTGAATGTCACCCCGCCTTGCGCCATGTTGACGTATGACGATGCCGTCGGTGAAGCGAGGCCCGTGACGAGCGCAGGTGTGGCTCCCGATATGTTCACCGGTCCGGCATTAGGCGACGCATTGATAAAGCGCACCAGCACGCCACTCGGCGGCGCCACCACGTTCAGATCAGCGAGGTACACCGCCTGCAATGCGGACGGAAAGCCGGTGAGGAACACCGTCTGATCGGTGCCCGGCAAAAGCGAGGCCGTGACGGACGCGAGCGTAGGCGACGTGGTGCCGGTGTCGACGAAACTCATCACCTGCGCCGGGCCGGCCGGCACGATGACGTAGCCGCCGAAGCCGCTGTACGTTTCGTTGGTGATGATCGGCACAGTGTTCTGCAGCAGATCAACACTACCGGTCTGCGGCGCGGCGTGCAGCATCTTCACCTGCGCCAGCTTGCTGTTCTGTAGGATGGCCGGCCCCTTGCTTTGCAGCATCGCGGCATTCACGAGCAGGTTGCTGCCTGCGGAATACGGCACGAAAAAGAGTCCCGTATTGGCGGAGATGGTGACCGGACCCGAGTCGTAGATAACCGTCTTGGTGGGACTGGTGGTGGCGATGATCTGGTAGGTGCCGGGCGAGAACGAGAAGTTGAACGTCGTGCCGTTATAGCTCAAGCCGAAAAAGTTGGGCGCAATGTTGCTGATGTCCGTGCCCGGCGAGACGACATAAAGATCAATCGCCGAGGCATTGGACGCGGCATTGAACGCGCTGATCAGCACGCTGCCGTTGCTGGGAGGCTGCGCGACTTCCTGCAGCAGGTTCAGTGCCGGCTGGCTTGACGTGCCGGAGATCGTGAGCGTGTATGGTTGCTCGCCGGCCAGCGCGTACGACGACTGCAACAGCTGATTCGTCGTCCCCGTGACGGTCACGGTGAACTGCTGCACGACGTTATCGAGCGTCTGGTAGTCCGTCGACGTCTGGAAGGCGACACCGGTCCACAACTTGTTGGAACCGACGGTCACATCGACGCTGGCGACGCCGGGCAGCAGGTTGATCACGCGCACCTGCGCCGGACGCGACGGGAAGGAGTTGATGCTGTTGATTTTGCAGCCGCCCACGACAAGGGCGAGCAGGAACGGGACGAGCAGGAACCAATGGCGGCGCATGGGCAGGGACGAAAGTGTTCTACGGGAGCCTTGGATTATGCCACGCGACTCCTTCAACCCCGGCGGACGGGATGGGCACGGCGAGGTTCCGCCGTGCCCGCCACCTTAGTGCGCCGAGCGCTCGCCCGAAGGCCCGAGGGTGGGCCGCGCCACGGGCGTGGCGCGCGCCGTGGCATCGCCGGGGGACGTTACATCAGGATCGATGCGCTGGACGTCGCCGGCCAGCACCGCGCCTTCGGCCACGATCAGCGAGCCATAGCGCACCACGCCAGACACCCGGCCGGTACCGTGGATGGTGAGGCGCGTACGGGCCGTGAGCTCGCCGGTGAACTCGCCGTGAATGTCGGCCACGTCGATCCACGCCGTGCCCGACAGCGTGCCGGGCGCGGCAATGTCCATCGCCTTGCTGTGGATTGTCGCTTCCACGTGACCCTCGATGACCAGCAGGTCGCAATCGTTGACGGCCACGCCTTCGAGCTTGATGCCGGGCCCGACGAAGAGCTTGCTGCCGGCGACAGCCGCGGGTTCGCGAGCCGGCACAGCTGCGGGTGTTGCCGCGGTGCGTTCGGTGAGCACGGGGACCGCAGCGTCCGGCGGCACGGCTTTGGCGGCGGCGTCGGCACGAAGCCGGGCGTCGGTGCCGGGTGGGTCGTAAATGGCAGGCCGCAGCGCGCCCTTGTTCGGGTCCTTGGGGTCGGGAAGGGCGTCGCGGCGATTGAAGTTGAGCATGGCAGATCCTCTGGCAGGGGTTGGATCGGGACCGCAGGGGTGCGGCCGTGTCGCGACGACTGTTGTTGGTGTGTGCAGCGGTGCGGCGAACTTGCTATGACATTGTCATTATTATCCCGCTTGTTGTTTTGTACAACCCCGGCGCACAAGGTTCCCTTGATCGCATTCACCCGCAAACCGACGCGACTTATCCGTTTGGCCGATCGAAGGAATGCCTGCGCCATGGGATGATGGCGAATCATGCGCCTCCATAGCGCCCAACCACCATGCGCGCACCCGCCCTGCTCCTGATCCTCGGCCTGATGGCCGCCGGCTGCGCCGCGCCCCCGGACTCGGTGCCCATGACACCGAAGTCCGAGGTGTCGACGGCGCCAGTCGTGCGTCTGCCGCTACCCGACACGCCCACGCCCCCTCCCGCGGCACCCGTGCCCGGCGCCCCGCCCTCGGGCCCCGCATTGGCCATGGCGCCGATCGTCGTGCCGACCGGATTCCAGTACGTTTGCGTGGTCGATCGCGCCGGCACGCGTGAGCAGACCACCATCCAGTTCGTGCCCAAGGTCGCGGACCTCTGCCGCCGCCACCCGGAAATGGGCCCGTGCCAGTACGAGCGCGACATCTGCCGCAGCAGCGGCGGCCGCGTGTTCGCCGCCAACGGCATCGAGATCACGATGCTGACCGAAGCCGAGTACGACAAGAAGGTGATGCGCGTCCGGTTCAAGGCCAACTAGTTGTCCGCGGGCCACGATGCCGCGCTGGCGGTCCTGCGCACCACGTTCGGCTACCCCGCGTTTCGCGGCCCGCAAGCGAAGATCATCGATCACCTGATCGCCGGTGGCGACGCGCTCACGCTGATGCCTACCAGTGGCGGCAAGTCGCTGTGTTACCAGATTCCATCCCTGGTGCGTCCGGGTACCGGCGTGGTGGTCTCGCCGTTGATCGCGCTGATGCAGGACCAGGTCGTGGCGTTGAAGCAGGTGGGTGTGCGCGCCGCGTTCCTCAACTCCACGCTGGATGCCGCAGGCGCGCGGGCGGTGGAAACAGCACTCGTCCGCGGCGAATTGGACCTCCTGTATGTGGCGCCAGAGCGCATCAATACTTCGCGATGCCTCGAGTTGCTCGAGCGTTCTCGGATAGCGCTCTTTGCGATCGACGAGGCGCACTGCGTATCCCAGTGGGGTCACGACTTCCGTCCCGACTATCTCGGCCTGTCGGTCCTGCACGAGCGCTTTCCCGCCGTTCCGCGCATCGCGCTCACGGCCACCGCCGATCCGCAGACACGCGCCGAAATCATCGAGCGCCTGTCGCTTCGATCCGCGCGTGTGTTCGTGGCCAGCTTCGACCGGCCCAACATCCGCTATACGATCACCGACAAGGTCGACCCGCGTGCGCAGTTGCTGCGCTTCATTCGCGACGAGCATCCTGGCGAGGCGGGCATCGTTTATTGCCTGTCACGCAAGAAGGTCGACGAGACCGCGACGTGGCTGGCCGCACACGACGTGCGCGCATTGCCCTATCACGCGGGCATGGACGCCGTGACGCGCAGCAACCACCAGGCACGCTTTGCGCGCGAGGACGGCATCGTCGTCGTCGCCACGATCGCCTTCGGGATGGGCATCGACAAGCCGGATGTGCGCTTCGTCGCGCACCTCGACCTGCCGAAGAGCGTCGAAGGCTACTACCAGGAGACAGGGCGCGCCGGCCGCGATGGCGCGCCCGCGGATGCGTGGATGACCTACGGTCTCGCCGATGTCGTCCAGCAGAAGCGCCTCATCGACCAATCGGAGACGGGCGACGCGTTCAAGCGGGTGGCCTCGGCCAAGCTCGACGCGTTGCTCGGCCTGTGCGAAACGGCGGGCTGCCGGCGGGTGCGGCTGCTCGACTACTTTGACGAGACGAGCACGCCCTGCGGCAACTGCGACAACTGCCTTGCCCCGCCGGACACGTTCGATGCCACCTCGGTCGCACAGAAGGCCCTGTCGACGATCTATCGCACCGGCCAGCGCTTCGGCGCGCAACACCTGACCGACGTGCTGCGCGGCGTGGCCAGCGAACGCATCAAGCGCTGGGACCACGACCAGCTCTCGGTGTTCGGGATCGGTGCCGACATCGACGAAGCCACGTGGCGCATCGTGTTCCGCCAGTTGGTGGCGTTGGGCCTGGCCTATGTGGACCATGACGCGCACGGCGGATTGAAGCTCGCGCCTGAAGCCCGGCCGGTGCTGCGCGGCGAAGCCACGGTGGCGATGCGCCGCGCGGTGGCGCGGCCCGGGCGCTCGCGGCGTCCCGTGGCCAGCGCGAGTATTGAAGGCGTGGATGCGTCGCTGCTCGACCAGTTGAAGGCCTGGCGGCTGGCCGAGGCCCGTGCGCAGGGTGTGCCTGCCTATGTGATCCTGCACGATCGCACGCTGGCGGAGATCGCGCGCCAGCGGCCACGTGACGTCGATGCACTGGGCGGCATCAGCGGCATCGGTGCCCGCAAACTCGAGCGCTACGGGTCGGCGCTGCTCGGGCTTACCTCTGCCTGATTGATCGGTGCAATCGATGCTCGAGCGCTACGGGTCGGCGTCGATCGGGCTCACCTCTGCCTGATTGATGGATGCAATCGAAGTGGGCGTGATCGTTCGCCGCAATCGATGCCGGCGCGATCAGTCGCCGCAATCGATGCCGGCGCGATCATTCGCCGCAATGGCGATTGTAGGCGAGGCTTCAGCCTCGCTGGTTCAGCGCACGCATGGTCCCTGCGAGGCTGAAGCCTCGCCTACAGATGCAGCGGCGATCTACAACAGCGACGCATGGTAGCGCAGGTGATCCTCGATGAACGACCCGATGAAGTGATCGTTCGCCGCAATCGATGTCGGCGTGATCGTTCGCCGCAATCGATGTGGGCGTGATCGTTCGCCGCAATCGATGTCGGCGTGATCATTCGCCGCAATGGCGAATGTAGGCGAGGCTTCAGCCTCGCTGGCTCAGCGCACGCATGGTCCCTGCGAGGCCGAAGCCTCGCCTACAGATGCAGCGGCGATCTACAACAGCGACGCGTGGTAGCGCAGGTGATCCTCGATGAACGACGCGATGAAGTAATAGCTGTGGTCGTAACCCTCGTGCAGCCGCAGTTCGAGCGGAACGCCGGCCTCGCGGCATGCGGCGTCGAGCAGATCGGGGCGAAGCTGCGACGCGAGAAACGGATCGGTCGTGCCCTGGTCCACCAGGATCGCGGGGCCGCGCCAGCCCTGGTCCTTGAGCATCGCGGTCGCGTCGTCGCTTTGCCACAGCGCCGGATCGGCGCCGAGGTAGGCCGTCAGCGCCTTCACGCCCCACGGGCAGCGCATCGTCGAGGCAATCGGCGCGAACGCGCTGATCGTGCGAAAGCGCGCCGGATACCCGATACCCAGCGTCAGCGCGCCGTGTCCCCCCATCGAGTGCCCGAAGATGCCGACTCGCGCGGGATCGATCGCGAATTGTGATGTGACGAGCGCCGGCAGCTCGGTACTGACATACGAGCGCATCCGGTAATGCGCGGACCACGGCGCCTGCGTCGCGTCGAGGTAGAAACCGGCGCCAACACCGAGGTCATGCGCTTCGCGGTCCCCCGGCAGCGTCACGCCGCGCGGACTCGTGTCCGGCACGACCAGTGCGATGCCGAGTTCGGACGCCACGCGCTGCGCACCCGCCTTTACGATGAAATTCTCTTCCGTGCACGTGAGGCCCGACAGCCAGTACAGCGCAGGAACGCGCCCGCGCTGCGCGGCCGGCGGCATGAACACGGCAAAGCGC
>JBBQEY010000154.1:0-7656 GCA_038321425.1 Burkholderiales bacterium
GCAGTCGGCATCGGAGAACACCACCAGCTTACGCTCCCCGGTGCCCTTGACCTTCTTGATCGCGAGATCGAGCGGCAGCTTGCTGACGTCGACGCGATTCAACTTGCGCTGCCGGTCTTCGGTCAGGTTGGTCTTCGACTCCGTGTCGTACACCGAGCCCACCAGCAGGTACTTGGCCTTGGCATCCGTATAGAGCACGCGGTCGTCGAACTGCACTTCGTAGAGCCCGAAATAGGGCGTCTTGACGATGCCGCGGATATCACCGCCCGGGAATTTCTGTTCCAGTGTCTTCTTGAGCGCCAGGGCCTCGGCAGTCATCGGGGGCGACTTGTCGGCACCGGGGGCAGCGCCCTGGGCGGCCGCCGGCAGCGCCACGGCGGCCCGCACAAGGGCGGCCAGCACCGACAGGCCAGCCGCGCGAACACGGCCGGAAAAGGGGAATGCAGACTTCATGATTTCTCCATGCATGGGGTAACAGCAGACTTCGACAGTCTAGCGCAGCGCAGGTTGCGCCATGAATCGCTTGACGACGGGGAGCCGATCAACGGCCGCCAGCCCGGCGTTGCGCAGTGACTTCAACCATGGCGTGGGCGGCCCGAACAGCCGGGCCAGCCCATCGGTGACGGCCTGCATCGCCAGCACGGGTTCCGCCCGCCGGCGGGCATAACGCTGCAGCAGGACCGGCGCGCCTGGATCGGCCACCGGCCCCCGCTCGCGCAGCACGTGCGCCAGGACCTCGGCGTCGCCGAAGCCGAGGTTCATGCCCTGCCCGGCCAGTGGATGGATGCCGTGCGCGGCGTCGCCCACCAGCGCCAGCCGGTGCGCCACCGTGGCCGGCAGTCGCAGCAATGACAGTGGAAACGCCGCCGCAGGGGTCAACGGCACGAGCGCGCCCAGCGCCCCGCCGCCCGCCTGCATGACACGCTCGGCAAGCGCATCCGGCGCCAATGCGCGCAGTTCCTCGGCCAGCGCCTCCGGCGCCGACCATACGATCGAGATCCGTCGTCCCGGCAATGGCAGCCACGCCAGCACGCCGCCATCGTCCTGGAACCACTGCCGCGCCACGCCGTGATGGGCCCGCGCGCTGCTGAAATTGGCCACGACGGCCGTCTGCCCGTAGCTGCGCGCCTCAGCGACGATGCCAGCCGCCGCGCGCACCCACGAGCGCACGCCGTCCGCAGCGACCAGCAGGCGCGCCTGCAACTCGCCTGGTGCGGCGCCGCCCAGGGCCAGCAGCGCGGCCTCCGGCGTAAACGACAATCCGACGAACGGCGCCTCCCCGATCACCTGCACCCCCGCCGCGCGTACCTGCGGCAGTAGCGCGGCGCGCAGCGCGCGTTCCTCGACGATCCAGGCCAGCGCCCGCTCGTTCATTTCGTAGGCGGAAAAATCGAGGCAGGCGCCGCCATCGCCAACGACGTGCATGGCCTCGATCGCGGTGATCCGGTCCGGCGGCAATGCCTGCCATGCCCCGGTCGCATGCAGGAAGCGGGCACTGCCTGGGCTGACCGCATAGACGCGCGCGTCCCAGGTGGCCGGGTCGAACTCGGGCAACGCGATGGCGGCGCGATCGACCAGCGCCACGCGCAGGCCGGCGTGCGCCAGCGCCACGGCCAGTGACATGCCCGGAAGCCCCGCACCGGCGATCGCAACATCCACTGCAACCGTTGTCACGCTGCGGAGTCCGCGGGCGGTGTCAGAACTTCGATCACGTGGTTCTGATTGGTGTAGATGCAAAGCTCGCCTGCGATCGTCAGCGCCTGCTTGACGATGCCGGGCGCGTCGAGTGCGGAGTGATCGAGCAGCGCCTTGGCCGCGGCTTGCGCAAACGCGCCCCCGGAGCCGATGGCGACGATGCCGTGTTCCGGTTCCAGCACGTCGCCGTTGCCGGTGAGCACCAGCGAAGCCGTGAGATCGGCCACTGCCAGCATCGCTTCGAGCCGGCGCAGCACGCGATCAGAGCGCCAGTCTTTCGCGAGTTCCACTGCGGAACGCACAAGGTGCCCTTGATGCTTCTCGAGCTTGGCTTCGAAGCGTTCGAACAGTGTGAACGCGTCGGCGGTCGCGCCGGCGAACCCAGCCAGCACTCGGTCGTGATGGATGCGCCGGACCTTGCGCGCGGTGGCCTTGATCACAATGTTGCCCAGCGTGACCTGGCCATCGCCGCCCAGCGCCACGACGCCGTTGCGGCGCACCGACAGGATGGTCGTGCCGTGAAATTGTTCCATGGAATGGACTCGTGACAGCGCGCCGCAGCGGGCGCTACTGCGGTTTCTTGACGAAGTGCCGCGGCGAGATGCCGATCAGCAGCAACAGCGCGCGGATGATCGGCGTGGCGCCAACGATCTGCACTGCCTTGCGTTGCTGCTCGATCCGGTTGATCGCGTTGAACAGCGCGCCGGCGCAGACGAAATCAATGCGGTCGACGGCGGTCATGTCGATCGGCACCACCGCGTGGTTGTACGCATATTCGGTGATCTTGGTCAGTTGCGGCGACGACTGGCCGGACAGCACGCCGGTCCACGTGATGACCGGCCCCCCCGAAGCCATCGTGGCTGGGGCGTCGTCAACCGCCGGCGCCGCACCCTTTACTGCGTCAACCGGCGGCGCAGGCGGCGGGTCCCATGATGGCGGCGACTGCTCGAACGCAATGGCATATTCGATGGCCCGGTTCTCGAACGCGTCCTGGTCGGCCTGGAACTGCAGCAGTTCAAGCGACAGCAGCCAGACACCCTCGCCGCCTTCGCGGCCCCGACGGATCAGGATGTCGAGCGCGGCGCGGACCTTGTCCGCGCGTTCGAGCAGCAGCGGTACACGACGCTTGCGCACCTCGGCGAGCGCATCGGCCAGCATGTGCGCGCCCACGTCGTCGAAGCCGGCCACCTGCGCCAGGTCGAGCCGCGCATTGGCGATGCCCTTGGCCGCCGCCTTGCGCAACGCTTCGATCTGCGGTGCCGTGGCCGCGGTGAGCTTGCCGGTCAACGCGATGTAGCCACCGCCCGCCGATTTGGGCGGCGGCGCGGCCGCAGGCGCAGCAGGTCCCGACTCATCCCACATCGGCGCCGAGCGTTCGAAGTGCATCACATAGGTCATCGCCACGCGCTCGAATCCGACGCGATCGTGGCCGCGCTGCATCAGGTCGAACAACGCGAGCCATGCCAACGGCGAGGCGCGGGCGTCGGCGTCGTTCTGCACACCGTCCTCCAGCAAGTCACGCGCAGGCTTCGACTGGCCGCTGGCAAAAAGCAGTGCCGCGTTTTCCAACACGGCGCATAGACCGGGCCCGATCTGGGCGACTTCAATCGCTGTGCGCCCAGGCGACCATTCCATCAGGCTGGCGCCGGTCACGGAAATGTCGCCGGCCGGCTCGGCGCGCGGCCGCTCCACCGGACCGCGCCGGCCCTGCGCCTGCACCGCCACGTCGCGCGCCGACACCGGCGGTTGCGGCGCGCGCACAGGCACGGCGGGGCGTGCCGCGGTTTTGGAGGCGTTGGGTTTCTTGGCGGGCGGCTTGGAGAAAAGGGCCATGGTTGCGGCAGCGGTTATGCCGTTGGAATGACTACGGGGCATTATGTTCCCAAGCCAACACCCGGACAAGGTAACGGCCGCCCTCAATGGCCGATTTCCGGCAGAGTGGGACGGCCCACCATACACAACGGCCGTCCACCAGGACGGCCGTTGTGTTGGCATCGTGCGTCGCGAACTTCAGCCCAGGTTCTGCGCGGCAAAATCCCAGTTGAGCAAGTTGTCGATAACAGCATCGACATACGCGGCGCGCTTGTTTTGCTGGTCCAGATAGTACGCGTGTTCCCACACGTCGATCGTCAGCAGCGGCTTTTGGCCCTTCGTGAACGGCACTTCGGCGTTGGACGTCTTGACCACCTTGAGCGCGCCGCCATCAAGCACGAGCCAGCCCCAGCCGGAGCCGAACTGCGAGACCGTCGTGGTGGCGAGTTCCTTGCGGAACGCATCGAAGCCGCCGAACGACGAATCGATCATCGTGGCCAGCTTGCCGGTGGGCTTGCCACCGCCCTTCGGCTTCATGCTGTTCCAGTAGAACGTGTGGTTCCAGACTTGCGCGGCGTTGTTGAAGAGCCCCGCCTTGTCGGCTTTGCCCGCCGTCTCGGTGATGATCTTCTCGAGCGTGGCGTTCTCGTAATCAGTGCCCTTCGCGAGATTGTTGAGGTTGTCCACGTAGGTCTTGTGATGCTTGCCGTAGTGGAACGACATCGTGTTGGCCGAGATGACCGGCTCAAGCGCGTTTTCGGCGTAGGGCAGCATAGGTAGTGTGAACATGCGGGCGCACTCCTGAAGGTGAAATGAATGGGGCAAGGCGAACCGCAAATTGTACCCGCGTGCGGCGGGCCGGGCGCCTTAATCCCCGTACAGCTTCTGCACGCGCTCGCGGCGCTCCTGGGCTTCGAGCGACAGCGTGGCGGTGGGCCGCGCGATGAGCCGCGGCACCCCGATCGGCTCGCCCGTTTCCTCGCACCAGCCGTACGAACCGTCGTCGATCAGGCGGATGGATTTCTCCACCTTTTTCAGGAGCTTGCGCTCGCGGTCGCGCGTGCGGAGTTCGAGCGTGTACTCCTCCTCGAGCGTCGCGCGGTCGGAGGGGTCGGTCGTGACTTCGTTTTCGCGCAGATGCTCGCCCGTGTCGTCGGCGTTCTGCAGCAACTGGTCGCGCAGCTCGGTCAGCTTCTTCCTGAAGAAGGCAAGCTGCGCGTCGTTCATGTAGTCCTTCTCCGGCGCCTTCAAGATTTCCTCGTCGGTCAGCTCCCGGACTTTCTTCACTGCAGTAGCGGATTTGGCGGCCATACTCGATTTCACCTTGCTTGATTGCGTGCGCATTGTGGCGGCCCGCGTGCGGGGTGCCAGGCGGCGTTGGCCCGGGGCAGTTTTCAAGGCCCGTCCCGCAACGTCATGCGGCCCGCGCTAAATTGCCTATTATAGCCCGTTAAGCCTCGGTGCTGCCATCGTCCACCCCGCCGGAACCACCGGGGCGCGGCCGCACCAAACTGGCCCGGAACGCCCCGTATAATCCCTGAAAAACAAGGCCTTCCGATGACAACCCCAAATGCCAGCTTGACCCTCAAACGGCCGGATGACTGGCACCTGCACCTGCGCGACGGACCGGCCCTTGGCGCCGTAGCCGGACACACCGCGCGCGTGTTCGGACGTGCAATCGTCATGCCAAATCTGAAGCCGCCGGTCACCACGGTGGCGGCCGCCGCGGCGTACCGGGACCGTATCTTGGCGGCGCTGCCAGGAGACACCCGGTTCGAGCCCCTGATGACACTGTACCTGACCGATGCAACGCCGGTGGCCGAGATCACTGCCGCCAAGGCGTCAGGCTTCGTGCATGCAGTCAAGTACTACCCGGCAGGCGCCACGACCAATTCCGATTCCGGCGTGACGGCGTTGGACCGCGTCTACCCGGTCCTGGCGGCGATGGAGAAGCATGGCGTCGTGCTGTCGCTGCACGGCGAAGTGACGGACCCGGCCGTGGATATGTTCGACCGCGAGCGCGTATTCGTCGACTCGGCACTGCCGCGGATCGTCCGCGACTTCCCCGGCCTGAAGGTGGTGCTGGAGCACATCACGACGCGCGAAGCCGCGGCATTCGTCGCCGGCGCCGCGGCCAACGTGGGCGCCACCGTCACGCCGCAGCACCTCATGTGGTCGCGCAACGCGCTCTTCGTCGGCGGCATCCGGCCGCACTACTACTGCCTGCCCATTCTCAAGCGCGAAACGCACCGGCAGGCGCTGGTGGCGGCCGCCACGTCCGGCTCACCGAAATTCTTCCTCGGCACCGACTCCGCGCCGCATGCGCAGCACACGAAGGAAAACGCGTGCGGCTGCGCGGGCTGCTATTCCGCCCACGCTGCCATCGAGCTCTACGCCGAAGCCTTCGAGGATGCCGGCGCGCTGGATCGGCTGGAAGGCTTTGCCAGCCGCTTCGGCGCGGATTTCTACGGCCTGCCGCAGCACACAGACACGATCACGCTGGTGCGCGAGCCATGGACCGTTCCGGCGTCGTATCCCTATGGCGAGGACGCGCTGGTACCGCTGCGCGCCGGCGAGTCGATGCGCTGGCGCGTTGCCGCGTCGTCGTTGTAGGCGAGGCTGTGCGGGGGTGGTGTAGGCGAGGCTTCAGCCTCGCAGGTTCGCAGCCACGCACCCCCGCACCCCCGCGAGGTTGAAACCTCGCCTACAGGCCGTCCGTGAAAGCCGGTAAACTAGCGGTCCGAAGCCAGCCAGACCGTCGCCGCTCCTGTATTCGGGGAGGGGAGGAAAGTCCGGGCTCCGCAGAGCAAGGATGCCGGGTAACACCCGGACGCTATAAGTCCCCGTTAGCGCGGTGGATGAAGGCGAGGAACAGGGCCACAGAGACGAGTCGCTTCCCGTCACAGGGATGCGGGTGAAACGCGGCAACCTCCATCCGGAGCAACACCAAGTAAGCGGACGTGCTGTTGGCAACACAGGCTGCTCGTCTAGTCCGCGGGTAGGTGGCTTGAGCGCCGCGGCAACACGGCGCCTAGAGGAATGACGGCCATAGCGCACTTAACTGCGCCGTAACAGAACCCGGCTTACCGGCTGACTTCGGATTTACAGCGTAGCGGGAATGCCTCGGCGATTGCATCGTCGGGGCGTTTTCATTTTTGGCAGCGGTGCCCGAGGCTGAAGCCTCGCCTACGGAAGACGATCGGCACCGGCAATTTCGCGCAGCACGGTCTTTAATACCTTGCCGGTGTTGTTCTTCGGCAATTCATCGACGAAGCGATAGGCCTTCGGCCGCTTGAAGCGGGCGATGCGTTCGAGGCATATCACATCGAGCGCAGCTTCCAAAGCATCACGCGACGCGGCATCCGTCAGCGGCACGCGCAAAACGACACACGCGACCACCTGCTCGCCCCAATCGGGATGCACGACACCGATCACCGCCACCTCCGCTACATCCGGATGCGCGAGCAGCGCCTCCTCCACTTCGCGCGGATAGATGTTGGAACCACCGCTGATAATCAGGTCCTTCGACCGGTCTTTCAGTATGAGGAAGCCGTCGGCATCGAGCACGCCCAGATCGCCGGTGTGCAGCCATTCGTTCGCCAGGGTTTGCATCGACGCTTCCGGGTTGCGCCAGTAGCCCTGCATGACCGTCGCACCGCGCACCAGCACTTCGCCGATCGTGCCCGTTGGCAGCGGGACATCGTCGACGCCGCCGATGCGGATCTCGATTCCCGTCTGCGCGCAGCCCACCGACGCGATGCGCGCATCATCGCCGCGCGCCACCGCATCGGCGAGCATCGCGCGATCCATCGCGGTGATCGTCATCGGTGACTCGCCCTGGCCGTAGATCTGCGCGAGGCGCGGTCCCAACGCCACGAACGCCGCCTTGCAATCCTCGACGTACATCGGGCCGCCGCCGTAGACAATGCACTTCAGGCGATCGAGGCGCGCGTGGTCCAGCGCGGGAGACGTCACGAGCCGCTTGACCATCGTGGGCGCGGCGAAGAACAGCGCGCGGTCCCACGCGTCGAGTAACGTGGCGATCTCGGCGGGATCGAAGCCGCCGGACTCTGGAATCACTTTGACTGCACCGCGCGCGACGTGCGGAATCATGTAGAGCCCGGAGCCATGCGACAGCGGCGCGGGATG
>JBBQEY010000155.1:0-7608 GCA_038321425.1 Burkholderiales bacterium
TGGTGCCCAGGGCCGGATTTGAACCGACATGACCTTGCGGTCGAGGGATTTTAAGTCCCTTGTGTCTACCAGTTTCACCACCCGGGCTCGGTGCCGATTGTACGGCGGATGCGGTGGTTACAGCGCTCCATGGGCAACGGATAGCGCTGTAGGCGAGGCTTCAGCCTCGCAGGGATGGTGCCGCGTTGAACCTGCGAGGCTGAAGCCTCGCCTACAGCGCGAATGCCGCGTTGAACCTGCGAGGCTGAAGCCTCGCCTACAGCGTGAAAGCCGCGTCGTTTGCGGCACTCTTTACGGCGTCGAAGTGTTGCGCGCCAGCGCCAACGCCGTGGTCGTGGTCCAGTATTTGGCCAGCGTGTTGGGGACTTCCCAATCAGGCAGCGCGCCGGCTTTCACGTAACCCAGGAATTCGTCCACCACCTGGCCGAAGTGGGCTTCGTGGCCGACATGGAATACGGCGGGCACATTCACCTTCCAGCCGGCACCCGTGGGCTCCACTGCAACACCGGGATAAGCCTCCTGGATGGCAGGCATCGCCTGCTGCAGCGCGCGCTGCAGATCGGCGTGCTCGACCCCCGGCACCGGCTCGATCGCCAGCGTCGGCTGGTGGGCCTGCGCCGCACCCTGGCGGATCACGAGGTTGCAACGCGACCCACGCATCACCGAGTAGTGCGAATCGCCTGCGCCCGGCTCGGCCTCGAAATTCCAGAGCACCGACACCTTGGCGTGGACGCCGTTGATGCGATAGTTGATTTCGCCATTGGCGAAGACCGACAGCGTGCCGTCGGCCGCGACATGGGGCTGCAGGAACGCCGGAAACTCGCGCAACTGCGTCACCCGCGTGAACTGCGCCAGCGTGAGCCTGGTCGGCCAGCGCGTGGCGCTGATCACCTCGATATCGGTGTTGAAATTGATGATGCGGCCGGGGAAACACTCCCACTGCACGAGGTCGACCAGATGTGTTGTGATGTCGACCAGGCCCTCGCCCTGCTGCGCCACGTCGAAGAACCACGCCGGACGCTTGATCGGCGAACCGGAGACGACCTTCGAGAAATGGTGAATGCTTTCCTTCGTGACGGCGGGATCGGCCAGCGACCCTGTTCGCAATTGCCCGAACACGGCAGGCATCTGCGAAAAGGCCTTCTGCAGCATGGTCGTGATTTCGTGCCGCTCGGTCATGATGTCGAACAGCAACACATCCTGGTCGGCTGCAGCGGCGAACGCGGCCTGCAGCTGCGCGAAGCCCGCCGCGTCGATTGCCATCGGTTTGTCGGCCAACACATTAAAGCCGGCGGCGATGGCGCGCGACAGGTACTCGGTCTTGCGCCGGTTGTTGCCGGCGATCACCGCAATGCTGCCCGCGCGATCGGCCAGGAAGCGTTCGACGTAATCGGTACCGGTATGGGTTTGCACCTGCCAATGCGTGGGTGCTTCAGCGCGTGCGTTGAAGCCGGCAATCTTCGCCGTGTAGTTGTCAAGGTCGGGTCCGGCAGGCGCGTAGACATGGACCGTGCGCTCGACATCAGGATAGTCCTTCTTCTGCAGCAAGGCGGCGTGAAAGTGGCCGGGGTCCAGCACCGTCAGTTGCATCGAAGGTTTCCTTGTGTTGGTTGTATGCCTGCGCGGGCGGAAGCGTACCAGCTTCGGGGCGGCCCGGTCCGCAGATGTCGTCGCCTTACGGTTCCGGGTCGAGCTCGCTTTCGTGCCAGCGCGACAGCGCCAAGCGCGCGAGGCCGCTGACCGCGAGGTACAGCACGACGCCGGCCAGCGTAATCAGCACCAGCGCGGCGAAGAGGCGCGGGATGTTCAGCTGGATGCCGACCATCAGGATCTGGTAGGCGAAACCAGCCCCCTGGCCGCCGGTGCCGGCCACGAACTCGGCCACGACGGCACACAGCACCAGCGCGATGCGGGTGTCTTTCACCCAGATGATGATCAGCGGCGCGATGGCCACCACCGGCGTCACCTGCAGCAGGATGGCGTAGGGGAAGAAGCTGGCTTCGATGAAGCGGCTTTGCGCGAACAGCAGCGCGATGGCGACACCCGCGATGATGGCGATGGCCAATGCCGTGACGCCGAGTGAATCCAGCAACAGCCCGCGATCGACACGCGCATCTGCATGCCACCGGAGAGTTCGCGCAGGAAGCGCGGCCCGGCTTCGTGCAGACCCACGCTGTCCAGTGCTGACTGCGCCGCGCGATCGGCTTCGTCGCGCGGCGTGCGGGCAAGATCGAGCGGCAACCGCACATTGGCGGCGACACGCGTCCAGGGCACCAGCGTCGGTGACTGGAACACCATCGTCAGCCGTCGCGATGGATCCTCGGCGGGCACGTCGTCGGCACCCCACCAGCGGATGCGTCCGGTCGTAGACACCAGCAAGCCCGCCATCATGCGCAACAGCGTGGTCTTGCCGCAGCCGGACGGCCCCAGCAATGTGACGAACTCGCCGGCGTCCACGCGCAGCTGCACCGGCTACAGAGCCTGCGTGACTGACGAGTACGTCTTGGCGGCGCCCTCGACCACGACGACGGGCGGCGTAGTGCTCACCGTAGGTCGGTGATGGCGGTGACTACGGCAGCACGCGGACGTTCTTGGCGACGTCGAGCGTCCACGCGCCGCACAAGGATAGCGTATGCGCCTAGGCTTCGCGATGCTGCGGATGGGCCTGTAGGCGAGGCTTCAGCCTCGCTTGGTCAATGCATCGAACCTGCGAGGCGGAAGCCTCGCCTACAGAATTCGCTCGAACCTGCGAGGCTGAAAGGGGCGCCTACAGAATTCGCTCGAACCTGCTGCGCCCATGAAGTGCGACGGGAAGTACGGGAAACGGTGCGCCAGCGTGGAGCGGGTAGTGCGCATGGTTATTGGTCACTAGGGTGCACCATCCATACGGATGGTGCTAGGATGGCGTATGGCTGGTACTAAAACCCCCGTTTCCGTGGCCGTCGCGCCCCGCGATCGTCTTCCGGACTCTGAGAAGATCACGATCAACCTGGGGCCGGTCGACCTGGGCCAGATCGATCTTCTGGTCAGCGAAGGCTTCTACGCCAATCGCACCGATCTCATTCGCACCGCGATCCGCAACCAGCTCGCCGTGCACGCGGAGCCCATTCGCCAGACGATCGCGCGCAGGACCCTGGTGCTGGGCTTGCAGCAGCTCGGCCGGCGCGAGCTGGAGGCTGCCGTGGCCTCTGGCACGCGGTTGCGACTGCGGGTGCTCGGGTTGATCCGCATCGCGGACGACGTGACGCCGAAGCTCGCCCGCGACGCGATCGAATCGCTGGAAGTCCTTGGCGCGTTGTCGGCGTCACCTGAAGTGAAGGCCGCGTTGGCCGATCGTACTCTCTAGAGGTATTTGCAATGCACTCGAATTCGCTTCACCCCACGATGCGCGACGCCATGCAATTGATGCGCGATGGCAACCTGCAGGGCGCGACCGCTGCGATCCAGCGCGGCCTGGCACGCATGCCGACGAATGACGCTCGTGATCAGGCCGAAGCTGCCGAAATGGATCAACGCGTCGTCATCGATGGCGAATGCATCGATGTCTCCAGCTCGGACACCGCGGCAGACCCGCATGTGATGCCCACGCCCGCCGACCGAAGCGATCCGCCAACGCTGCACACGGGCATGTTCACCTGTGCGGCGGGCGCGCGCGAGTACCTGGCCTACGCGCCCGCCATGCCGCTAACGGAACCCGCGCCGTTGCTGTTGATGCTGCATGGCTGCACGCAAAACGCAGCCGACTTCGCGCGTGGCACCCGCATGCACCTTCACGCCGCGCAGGAAGGCTACGTTGTCGTGTATCCGCTGCAATCACGGCGCGACAATCCGAACGGCTGCTGGAACTGGTTCCGCCCAGGCGACCAGCAACGCGAGGCCGGCGAACCGGCACTTCTCGCGGGACTGATGGCGGAAATGCGGGCGCGTTTCAATGGCGACGCCCGTCGCGTGTACGTGGCCGGTTTGTCGGCCGGTGGCGCGATGGCGGTGACACTCGCGCAGGCGTACCCGGACGTTTTCCGTGGCGTTGGCGTGCACTCCGGATTGCCGCATGGCTGCGCGCGTGACGTGCCGAGCGCATTGGCGGCGATGCAGGCGGGGTCGCGCGCAGCAACGCCCGCCGTGCTGCGGCGCATGCCTGCACCCGGCGTGCCGACCATTGTCTTTCACGGCGATCGCGATTCGACCGTCAACGTCCACAATGCGTCACGAATCGTCACGGATGCGCTTCCTCTGTCGCCGGTACACGGCAAGGCGGAAGGCGACGTCGCAATGACGACGCGACCGGGACAGGTTCCGGGGGGCTATGCGTTCACGACGACACGCTGGGTGGAACCAAGCGGTGCACTGCGAGCCGAACGCTGGATCGTCCATGGCGCCGGTCACGCGTGGTATGGCGGGAGTGCCGAGGGCACGTACACCGACGGTCGTGGTCCCGATGCGTCCGCAGAAATGCTGCGCTTCTTCCGCGATCTCCCCGAGCCACTGTAGGGGAGGCTGGAGGCGAGGGTGTTGGCGAGGGTGTAGGCGTGGGTGTTGGCGTGGGTGTTGGCGAGGCTACAGCCTCGCGGGTTCATTGCCGCTTTGACCCTGCGCGGCTTACGCCTCGCCTACATCATCGTCAATGGTCGCGAGTTGTACGTTCGATCAATGCATCATCGTCAATGGTCGCGCGTTGTACGTTCGATCAATCCATCATCGTCCATGGTCGCGAGTTGTACGTTCGATCAATCCATCATCGTCAATGGTCGCGCGTTGTACGTTGGATCAACCCATCATCGTCCGCGCGTCGGCGGCCAAGTGCTCGATCCACCGGCCGGCCGCCGGTACGGCACCGGTCCAGCGCGCGAAGCCATGGACCGTCCCGGTGCAGTCGATCAACGTCGTTGGCACGCCGGCGGCGCGCAGTCGTTGCGCATACGCAAGGCCATCGCCGCGCAGGACGTCGCACGCGGCCACCGTCACAATGGCCGGCGGCAGCCCGGCAAGATCGGGGTGCGCCAACGGGGACAACTCGGGCAGGTGGATGGGCGCATCGCCGCCATAGACCTTCCAATACCAGCGCATCTGCGCCGCCGTCAGTTTGAACCCGGTGGCGAAATCCGCGTAGCTCGATTGCGCGCATGTGGCATCGAGCACGGGATACATCAAGAGCTGCGGGTAGCGAACCGGCAAAGAGCGGTTGCTGCGGCGCAAAGCCGGGGCTGCTACTTCGACGTTTCGATTTCCGTGATGACGAATGCATCAACCAACTTCTCTGCTTTGGGGTCGAAACCCCGCCGATGGAGGAGTATTTCCGCCCGCGATGGGTTCAATCCAGCGGAATCGCGAACACTGTACCGTTGCCTGGGCTGGGGCCCGCACCACCGTAGACTGTCATCCCGTACAGCGTGTTCCCGACCTTGATGACATTGTCGATCGGCTTCGCGCCATCGTTGGCGTTGCCGCCGAACTGGTAGAGCACGGTGGGCGTGGTGGTACCGCCGAACGCCACCGGCGTGAACCGGAATACCGTGCCATTGCCGTACGTGCCGCCGGCGCTGGTGGTGCCATAGAGGAACGCGCCGTCGTACATTAGCGAGCCGTAGGGGCCTGCGCCGTCGCCATGCTCCTGGCCTTGGAACGAATAGACGATGTTGAAGGCCTTGGTGCTGCCCGGGGTTGCGGTGGGATCGACCTGGAAGATGACGCCCGCTCCGCCGCCATCCGACGACGAACATGCGTTCTTGCCCGTTCCGCTCCCGCCGCATTGCGTCATGCCGAAGAAAATCGTCTTGCCGCCAATGGTCACCGGCGTCAGGTAGCCATGATCGGAAAGCGCGCCATCGTGGGGTGCGCCGGCGAACGTGTGCAACACCGTCACTGGACCGTTGGCCAGTGGCGAAGTCAACGTGTAAGCAAATACGGTCCCGTAGCCTTTCTTGCTGGCGTCGGCGAGGTCGCCGTCCTCCTTCGTGATGCCATACAGCACGCCGTTGTCCAGCACGATGCGGCCATGCGGATCGCGGCCGGTGCTCTTCTTGAAATCGTGCAGCGGGGTGAAGTTGGATCCGTCGGGATTGACCGCATACAGCAATCCGTCGTTGGTGGCGCCGCCGGCGGCCGTTTGCCCGTACAGCATGCCGGTGACCGGGTCGATCGAGAATGAACTGTGCTGCTGCGCGCCGTCCGGCGTACCCGTGAACGTATGCACCGTATGGATCGGCGTCGGGATTGACGTGCCGGGTGTGAACGAGAACACCTGGCCCTGGTTGCCATAGGTGGCATTGCTGTTCTGGTTCACACCCTGCGTGGTGCCGTAGAGCTTGCCGTCATTGGGATTCAGCACCATGGCATCGTGCCGCGGATCGCAGCCGTCGCTGCCGCCGAAGCGATACTGGACGCTGTAGTTCGTGCCATCCGGGCTGATGGAAAACACGATGCCGCAGCCGTTGGTGCCGCCGATGGCGGTGCGGCCAAATAACACCGTCTTGCCATTCAGTGTGACCGGCGTGAGCGTGCCCTTGGGTTCCGCACCGTCCTGGGCGGGGGCGCCGGTGCCGCCAAAGGCGTAGATCGTCGTGCTGGAGAGCGAGCCGAGACCCGGCGGGCGCGGTGGCGTGACATCGTCATTGCAGCTCAATAGCAGTGCGGCTGAAAGTGCGATGGCGAGGGTGGCGTGGCGGCGTTGCATGCGCAGATTCCGAGGCGGCGAGGAGTCGCTGCGCCGTACTTTACGCAAAATCAGCGGTGGTCGCATCTCCAAGGCATCTGTATGCGGGTCGCGATGGCGGTCACGACCCGAAATGCACGGCTATCCCTTGTCGCGTCCGCGCCGCCAGATCGTCGCGTTTGGGCCGGCATCGTACAGCGCGAGTTTGCCCACACCTGCCGCCACCAGGGACGCCGCAATCGCGCATCCCACGCCGCCGCAACCGGTGACCAGCGCGCGCGCACCCGTCAGCAGCAGTCCTTTGCGCTCGATGCCGCGCACGAACCCGGCGCCGTGGTGTGGAGCCCGCTATCCGGTGGTCCCTTGAGCGGCAAGGTCGGGCGCAATCGCCCGGCCCCGGCCGGCACGCGCCAGGCCAAGCTGGGCAGCATGGGACCCGAGGTCCCGGACGCCGCGCCTGTTGCGCACCAGCGCCGTAGCCAGCGCGCGCGGCGCAGGCGATCATTCGGGCTTACCGAACCACGGAGCACCGCATGAAGATCGTCGAAATCCGCGAGAAGACCATTCCCATCTCCAGCCCGATCCGCAACGCGTACATCGATTTCAGCAAGATGACGCTGAGCCTGGTCGCGGTGGTCACCGACGTGATCCGCGATAGCAAGCCGGTGGTCGGCTACGGCTTCAACTCGAACGGCCGCTATGGCCAGGGCAAGCTGATGCGCGAACGCTTCATTCCGCGCGTGCTGGAAGCCGCACCTGACTCGCTGCTCGACGCCAGCGGCGGCAACCTCGACCCGCACAAGATCTGGAACGCGATGTTCACCAACGAGAAGCCGGGCGGCCACGGCGAGCGCTCGGTGGCCATTGGCACGATCGACATGGCGGTGTGGGATGCGGTCGCGAAGATCGAAGGCAAGCCGCTCTTCCAGCTGCTGGCCGACCGCTACGGCAACGGC
>JBBQEY010000156.1:0-7595 GCA_038321425.1 Burkholderiales bacterium
TCATCAGGAGATTTCATGGCAACACCGGCAGATGTGCTGAAAATGATCAAGGACAAGGAGGTCAAGTTCGTCGACCTTCGCTTCACGGACACCAAGGGCAAGGAACAGCACGTCTCCGTCCCGACCAAGATGTTCGACGCCGACAAGTTCACGGCGGGCCATGCGTTCGACGGTTCGTCGATCGCCGGCTGGAAGGGCATCCAGGCCTCGGACATGCTGTTGATGCCGGATCCGGCCACCGCCAACATCGATCCGTTCATGGACGAGACCACGCTGCTGCTCACGTGCGACGTCGTCGAGCCGATGGACGGCAAGGGCTACGAGCGCGACCCGCGGTCGCTGGCGAAGCGCGCCGAGGCCTACCTCAAGTCATCGGGCATCGGGGACACCGCTTACTTCGGTCCGGAACCCGAGTTCTTCATTTTCGACGCGGTCGAGTGGTCGATCGACATGTCGGGCAGCTACTGCAAGGTGTTTTCGTCCGAGGCCGCATGGTCGTCGGCGGACAAGTTCGAAGGTGGCAACATGGGCCACCGGCCCACGGTCAAGGGCGGCTACTTCCCCGTCCCTCCGGTCGACCAGCTGCAGGACCTGCGCTCGGCGATGTGCATCGCGCTGGAGCAGATGGGCGTTGTAGTGGAAGTGCATCACCACGAAGTGGCCAACGCAGGTCAATGCGAGATCGGCACGAAGTTCGAGACGCTGGTCAAGCGCGCGGACTGGTGCCAGGTGATGAAATACGTGATCCACAACACCGCGCATGCCTACGGCAAGACCGCGACGTTCATGCCGAAGCCCATCGTCGGCGACAACGGCTCGGGCATGCACGTGCACCAGTCGATCTGGAAGGGCGGCAAGAATCTCTTCGCTGGTGATGGCTACTCCGGCCTGTCGGAACTCGCGCTTTACTACATCGGCGGCATCATCAAGCACGCCCGCGCGCTGAACGCGATCACCAATCCGGGCACCAACTCGTACAAGCGCCTGGTCCCGGGCTTCGAGGCACCGGTCAAGTTGGCATACTCGGCGCGCAACCGCTCGGCCTCCATCCGCATTCCGTATGTGTCGAACCCGAAGGGCCGGCGCATCGAAGTGCGCTTCCCCGATCCCACCTGCAATCCGTATCTCGCGTTCTCCGCGATGATGATGGCCGGCCTCGACGGCATCCAGAACAAGATTCATCCCGGCGATCCGGCCGACAAGAATCTCTACGACCTGCCGCCGGAAGAGGATGCCAAGATCCCCACCGTGTGCTCGTCGCTCGATATGGCGCTCGATTACCTCGACAAGGATCGCGAGTTCCTGACGCGTGGTGGAGTGTTCACCAACGACATGATCGACGCGTACATCACGCTGAAGATGGAGGAAGTGACCAGGTTCCGGATGACGACCCATCCGGTCGAGTACGACATGTACTTCAGCCTGTAAGCGCGGATCCATGTCAGCGCCCCGCGCGGCGCAAGCGTTGATGGAAGTGCAGGGGCAGGCCTTGTGCCTGCCCCTTTTGCTTCCTGCTCGCGTGCTCTACACTCGGACGCTATGGTCCACGATGTCTTCAATGCTGGAAAACGGTGCGTATGCACGCTCGTATGGTGCGCGGCGGTCGCGTGCGTATTCGCGTCGAGTCTTGCCGGAGCGCAGACACTGGCCTCGAAGGCCAAGGAATCAGGATGTACCGATGCGCCGCGCCCGGTTGACGGCTCGATGTTTCGCTGCTCGACTGCATCTGGGGCACAGGCCTATTTCAACGTTCCAGGTGCGGAGAGCTATCCGCCAAGCCGAAGGAACGGCCCATCCGCGAAAAGTACGCCCAGCCCGTCCGGCTTTCCCAGGGTCGATGTCGACACCCAGCGGTCGCGCGATGACATGCGCCGCAAGGTGCTGTCCGAGGAACTCTCCGCCGAGGAAAAATTGCTCGTCGAGGCGCGTGCCACCTACGCTAACGGCGCGCCGGTGCCATTGCCCGAGGAGCAGGGCAACGCCGAGAAGTACCGCGAGCGGATTGCGCGATTGCGGCAGACGCTGCAATTGCACGAGCGCAACATCGAGGCGCTGCGCAAGGAACTCTCCGCGACCAAGTAGCGGTTCGCCCGCCCGGGCCCGGGCGCGGAACTTGCTAAAGATTGTGCCAACCATGCGCTCGTGCACGGAAGTGCATGCGGCGTTGGCGGTGTGCGGGGGCGGGATGGCGCAATGAAATTGCGATTCTTCCCTTCGTCGGCGACGGCGGCGCCCGTTTCGCCCAAATATCCCGGCCTTGACCTGCTCGCGGCCGCCATCCTGATGCTCTGCTCCGACGGACGCGTGATCTTCGTGAATCCGGCTGCCGAAAACCTCTTCGAGCTCTCGCGCGTCAAGTTCCTGGGGCACACGCCCGCGGAACTCTTCGGCGATGCGCCGGCCCTGCATGGCGCGATCGCCAGGGCGGTGGTCAGCGGCGCGGCCTATACGGAGCAGGAAATCGAGCTGGGCATCGCGGGGCGCAGCCGCCTGCACCTCACGTGCACGGTGTCGTCGATCGAGGCCGGCGACGCGACGATGCTGATCGAGTTCCGCCACATCGACCAGCAGTTAAAGATCGCGCGCGAAGAGCGGCTGCGGGAGCAGCAGCAGGCCAATCGCGAGCTGATCCGCAGCCTGGCGCACGAGATCAAGAATCCGCTGGGTGGCATCCGCGGTGCGGCGCAACTGCTCGAAGGCGAGCTCGACCGTCCGCACCTCATCGAGTACACGCAGGTGATCATCGGTGAAGCCGATCGCCTCCAGTCGCTGGTCAACCGGCTGCTGACGCCGCATCGCCTGCCGACCTACCGCCGCACCAACATTCACGAGATCGTCGTGCGCGTGCGCAGCGTCGTGCAGGCCGAGTTCCCCGCCATCGCGATGGCGTCGGATTTCGACATCAGCATCCCGGAGTTCGAAGCCGATCCGGAGCAACTGACGCAGGTGGTGATGAACATCGCGCGCAACGCGGCGCAAGCGCTCGCCCATGGCGTGGACGCGCCGCAGATCCGCTTCGAGACGCGGATCGCGCGCGGCGTCACGCTGGCCAAAAAGCGCCACCGGCTGGCCCTCGCGTTGTCGATCCACGACAACGGCCCGGGCGTGCCGGAGGCGATCCGCGAACGCATCTTCTATCCGCTGGTCTCCGGGCGCGATGGCGGCAGCGGCCTCGGCCTCACGATCGCGCAAACTTTTGTAGCCCAACACAACGGATCGATCGAATGGAGCAGTGCGTCCGGCAGCACCGTCTTCACCATCGTGATCCCGCTGGAATTGACACGTGCCGCCCCTTGAGGCGCGCGAGAAGGGAATGACCTCCACCATGTACGCCTACGATTACGAACCCCCCCGCGGTGACGGCACCCGCGCCGTCTGGATCGTTGACGACGACCGATCGATCCGGTGGGTGCTGGAGAAAGCGCTGGCGCGCGAAGGCATCCCGTTCAAGACCTTTGCCACGGCTTACGAAGTGCTGCAGGCGCTGGCCGTCAGCGAACCCCAGGTGCTGGTGTCCGATATCCGGATGCCCGGCGAAAGCGGACTCGTGTTGTTGAACAAGGTGAAGGAGCGCTTTCCGCAGATCCCCGTGATCATCATGACCGCGTATTCGGATCTCGACAGCGCGGTGGCGGCGTTCCAGGGCGGAGCCTTCGAGTACCTGCCCAAACCTTTCGACGTCGATCACGCGATGGCGCTGATCCGGCGCGCGACGACGGAGACCGCGGTGACGGCACCGCAGACCGGTGTGGTCAACGAGACTCCGGAGATCCTGGGCCAGGCGCCGGCGATGCAGGAGGTGTTCCGCGCGATCGGCCGCCTGTCGCAATCCAATACCACGGTGATGATCACCGGCGAATCGGGCACCGGCAAGGAGCTGGTGGCGCGCGCGCTGCACCGGCACAGCCCGCGAGCGGCAATGCCCTTCGTCGCGATCAATACGGCGGCCATCCCGAAGGATCTGCTCGAGTCGGAACTCTTCGGCCACGAGCGCGGCTCATTCACCGGCGCGCAGGCGTTGCGGCGCGGGCGCTTCGAGCAGGCCGAAGGCGGCACACTGTTCCTCGATGAAATCGGCGACATGCCATCCGACCTGCAGGTGCGGCTGCTGCGAGTGCTGGCCGATGGCGAGTACTACCGCGTGGGTGGCCATGCGCCACTGCGCGCCAACGTGCGCATCATCGCGGCGACGCACCAGAACCTCGAGGAACGCGTGCGCCTGGGGCTCTTCCGCGAGGACCTGATGCACCGGTTGAACGTGGTGCGGCTGCGGCTACCCGCGCTGCGCGAGCGGCCCGACGATATCGGGGCGCTGGCGCGGCACTTCCTGCTGAAGAGCGCGCGCGACTTGGCGACGGAGCCGAAAGTGCTGACCGAGGATGCGATCAAGGCGCTGACGCTGTTCGCGTTCCCGGGCAATGTGCGGCAACTGGAGAACATCTGCCACTGGCTCACCGTGATGGCGCCGGGGCAGCGCGTGGATGTACCCGACCTGCCACCGGAAGTACTCGAGGCGCCGCTTGCCACGGACACCACCTGCGAACCGGATTGGCATCAGGCGCTGGACCGTGAACTGGCGCAGGCGCTGGCGCGTGGCGAGCGCAATGTGGGTGACCGCCTCGAGCAGGAATTCGAGAAGACGCTGATCCGACGCGCGCTGGCGCATACCGGTGGCCACCGAATGGAAGCGGCGGCCTGGCTCGGCTGGGGCCGCAATACGCTCACGCGCAAGATCCAGGAACTGGGCATGGAGCCCGAGCTGCGCAAGGGGATGCGCGGATAAGTCGGCAATTGCGGCGCACTGTGGGCGACGCTGTAGGCGAGGCTTTAAGCCTCGCGGGTACGTCGCCAGCGAGCCTGCTGTAGGCGAGGCTTCAGCCTCGCGGGTATGTCGCCAGCGAACCTGCGAGGTTGAAGCCTCGCCTACAGTCTCGCCTACAGGGGGGTAAGGGGCTTCGCGGCGCTAGCGATCCATCGGCAGCGCGCCCGGCGCGTGCAACGAGCGCTCGACCAGTTCCTCGATCACGATGTCGGGTTTCTCGCGCTCGATCAGTGCGCGATCGAGCTTGCGGCTCGACACATACACGACGCGGCTGAAATTCTCCGACAGCAGCGGTATCAGCGGGATCGCCATCGAATCGCGCAGGATCACCGCGCGGGGCAGCCCGGGCCGGTCGCACGCGAAGTACTCGAAGCCCGGGAACTCGCCCTTGTCGATGCGGCGTGCGCAGCGGCCAGCCGTGTCGCCCAGCACCTTGCCAAGCGGCGCGACGTCGTCCTCACGGATCCGTGACGGCAGGCCCAGCATCTGCACGAGATCGCCGCTGTAGTAATCGACACCGGGAACGTACGCCGGTCGCGGCGCTGGTGCGATCGCGCTCAGCGTGCCAGCCGGCAACGCCTGCATGACCGCGCGCATCAGCGCTTCGTAGCCCACCACCGCGCCATTGAAATTCCAGTGCGAGTCAGTCTTGAAGTACACGCGCTCGCGGGACTTGGCGTCGCGCAAGGCGGGGCGCAGGTCGACGAAGTTAACGCGGCCATCGCGCGCGATCGCATCGCGGACGCGATCAAACGGCGAGGGCGCGCTGTTGCGCGCGACCCACGCGGGCAGGTGCTCCGGGTAGATCGTGAATTTCTCGGGCACCACGACCACGACATAGGCGACGCCTTGCGATGCAAGCCAGTCGCGGCGGCGTTCGAGCTCCGTCACGGTGGCGTCGACGTCGCGCTGCGCGAACTCCGCCGTGCCGCGATGGTGCCGCGCGAGCGATTGGCCATCCTCGCCCAGCCAGTAGAACCAGCCGTCGGTGCCCGGCATCACGGTGCGCAGCGCCGAGACGCCGAAGGTGCGCAGCAGCGACCCGTGATGCAGCCGTACGAGGAAATCGCGGCCGCCGAAGCGATCGGCGAACGCGCGCTCGAAGGCCGGCGCGAAACTGCGTGCGAATTCCGGTGCCGGCCACGGCGCCATCGCGCGATTCTCGAAGCGGGTGGTGGTGGCGTTCCAGGTGGACACCAGCGCCAGCCCCGGCAACGCGAGGCCGAGCGTGAAAAGCGCCGCCATCGCGCCATCGCGCCACGGATGATCGGCCGGCGCGGGCGGCGGCACCGGAGGCAGCGACAGTGAATCGATCGGCGTCATCAGAACCGGAAGTAGATGAACGGATTGTAGGTGCCAGCCGCCAACATCGCGGATGCGGCGACGTAGACGACGACGGTCCAGCCGATGTCGGCCGCCAATGCACCGCGACCGATAAGCCCGCTGTCGTTCGACACGCGATCGCGCCAGCGGCCGATCGTCCGCGCCACGGGGGTTGCGAAGATCACGCCGACGAGCAGGGTCAGCGCCACCAGTGGATCGAGGAATTCCGCGAGCGGATGCCGCAGCGGATCACCCTGCGCAAACCCGGCGAGCGCGGCGTACCACGTGCCCGCCTGCGTCAACGTCTCGCAGCGGAACAGCACCCAGCCGCCCATCACGGCCAGCAGCGCGTACGCATGCGCCAGCAGGCCCACGCGCGCCAGCGCGCGATCGAGCCATGCGCGTTCGATGACGAGAAAGAGTCCGTGCCACGCGCCCCACAGCACGAAGGGCCAGCTAGCACCATGCCAGAGTCCGCACAGCACGAATACCAGCACCAGGTTGCCGTAGGCGCGACGCTCGCCGCGCCGGTTGCCGCCGAGCGGGATGTAGAGATAGTCGCGGAACCAGTTCGACAGCGAGATGTGCCAGCGCCGCCAGAATTCACGGACGCTGCGCGAGATGTACGGGTAATTGAAGTTCTCGAGGATGCGGAAGCCGAACATCCGCATCAGGCCGATGGCCATGTCGGAATAGCCCGAAAAATCGAAGTAGATCTGCAGCGTGTAGCAGGCGAGACCGAGCCAGGCGAGCGGCGTGGTGAGATCGGAGGCCGGCAGCGCGAAGATACGGTCCGCGACCTGCCCCAGCGTATTGGCGATCAGCACCTTCTTGCCGAGGCCCAGCACGAAGCGGCGCACGCCTACGCTGAAGTCGGCCAGCCGCTGGGGGCGTGTGCGCAGCTGCGCCGCGATGTCGCGCCAGCGGATGATCGGTCCGGCGATCAGCTGCGGAAAGAGCAGGATGTAGAGCGCGAAGCGTGGAACGTTGCGCTCGGCCTCCGCGTTACGCTTGTACACGTCGACCACATACGAGATCGCGTGGAACGTGAAGAAGGAAATGCCGAGCGGCAACGGAATCGCGGCCACGGCCAACGGCGTGATCGCCAGCACCGGGGCCAGGGCATTGACATTGGCGACCGCGAAGTTGGCATATTTGAAGATCGCCAGCAGCGCGAGATTGCCGGTGATGGCCACCGCCAGCCAGCCGCGGCGGCGCATCGGCGACGGGGCACGGCCGATTGCGCCACCCAGCATGTAATTGAACGCGACAGACCCCAGGACCAGCAGCAGGTACGGCGCCTCGCCCCATGCGTAGAACACGAGGCTTGCCACCAGCAGCACGCCATTGCGCCACCCGCGCGGCACGACGAAGTACGCCGCCAGCGTCAGCGGCAGGAACAGGAAGAGAAATATCGGGGAAGCGAAAACCATGAAAGGCAGAGGAAGAC
>JBBQEY010000157.1:0-7575 GCA_038321425.1 Burkholderiales bacterium
CTGTGGCCGGCCTTGCCCACGCCGTCGTCGGGCCGATCGAAGCTGCCGATCGCGGATTGGCCGGGCGCCATCGAATTCTGGGAATCGAACTACGGCATGCTGGCGTCCGACTTTCGCGAAGGTGCGGCGCAAGTGTCGCCGCGCAATGCGCAGGTGTGCCGCTATTGCCCGATGGACGCGCTGTGCCGTATCCAACTGCTCGATGATCCCTTCATCACGGCGGAAGTTGCTGCCGACGTGGGTGGAGACGACGGTGCCGATGCCTGATTCCGCCACCGTCGCCGACGACGGCACCGCCCGTGCGCACGCGCTGGATGTTGGCACGTCGTTTCTCGTGCAGGCACCGGCAGGCTCGGGCAAGACCGGGCTGCTGATCCAGCGGGTGCTGGCGTTGCTGGCGCGGGTCGAGCGTCCGGAGCAGATCCTGGCGATGACCTTCACGCGCAAGGCCGCCGCGGAAATGCGCGAGCGGGTGTTGCATGCGTTGCGCGACGCGCGGGACGACCTTCCCGTCGACGCCCATGACGCCCATGCCATGCGCACGCGCGCATTGGCCATCGCGGCGCTGGCGCGCGATGCGGCAGGCGACTGGCAGCTCGTCGACAATCCGTCGCGGCTGCGCATGCTGACGATCGATGCGCTGGCGACCGCGTTTGCGCGACAGGTGCCGGTCACGACAGGACTTGGGGCACTTCCCGCATTCGTCGAGAACGCCGACGGCCTCTACCGCGAAGCCGTGCTGGCGGCATTGCGCGGAGCCGCCGGCACCGATCCCGCGTGGCTCACATTTCTTGCGCATCTCGACAACGATGCCGGCACCGCCGTCGCTTTGCTTGCCGACATGCTGGGACGGCGCGATCAGTGGGGCGATCGCCTGCCGCTGGGGCGCGTGGGCCCGGAGGTGCGACGCACGCTCGAAAGCGCGTTGAACTACGAAGCCGATGCCGCCATGGCGCGGCTGCGCGCAATGTTGCCCACCGCCCTCGTGGCGGAACTTTGCACGCATGCCGAGTTTGCAGGCGCGTGTTGCACCAGCGACGGGAATGCAGCCGTAGCCGCCATCATGGCGGCCATGGTGGCCGGTGGCGGTTTGCCTTTCGCATCGGCGGAAGCGCTCGGCACATGGCGGGGCGTCGCCGACTGGCTGCTGTTGAAGGACGTGCCGCAATTGCGCAAACGCCTCACCGTCGCGGAAGGCTTTCCGGCTACCGACAAGAAGGCGGATCCGTCCGGACGGCGCCCGGCGGCGAAGGCCGCGATGACCGCATGGCTGGCGGCCGCCGGCGCGATACCGGGGTGGGTCAACGCGTTACACGCGATGCGCGCGCTTCCCCCCGCGCATTACGACGATGACGCCTGGGCCTTCGTCGCTGCCACGCTGGAACTGCTGCCGACGCTGGCCGCGCAGCTGCAGCTGGTGTTCGCGCGCCGCGGCGAAACCGACTTCAGCGAAGCCACGTTGCGCGCGCTCACCGCGCTGGGCGATGCGGAAGTGCCAGGCGACCTGCTGCTGGCCGCGGATCTCTCGATCGCCCATGTGCTGGTCGACGAATTCCAGGACACGTCGTGGACGCATCTCGCGCTGCTCGGGCGGCTGACGGCCGGCTGGACGCCGGGTGACGGACGCACGCTGTTCGCGGTGGGCGACCCGATGCAGTCGATCTATCGGTTCCGCGATGCCGAGGTCCGCATCTTTCTCGATGCGCAGGTGACCGGGCAGATCAACGAGGTCCCGGTCCGGTGCCTGCAGTTGACGCGCAATTTCCGGTCGCGCGCACCGGTGGTCGACTGGATCAACGCCGTGTTTCCGCGGGTGCTGGGCACCGTCTCCGATCCGGCGCGCGGCGAAGTGGGTTACGCGCCCGTTCGCGCCACGCGGGGGGGTGCGCACGATCCGGCGCCGACGGTGGAGTTGTGTGTCGATCGGCAGGCCGAGACCGCACGCGTGTTGGCACACGTACGCAGCGCTCGCGCGGAGGGCGCAACGGAAATCGCCATCCTGGTTCGCGCCCGGGGCCACCTGGCGGCAATCCTGCCGGCGCTGCGTGCCGCCGGAATTCCATTCGCGGCGGTGGATCTCGAGGCGCTGTCCGAGCGCCTGGTCACGCGCGATCTCATCACGCTCACCCGCGTCCTTACGCAGCCTGCGGATGGCATCGCCAGTCTCGCGTTGCTGCGCGCACCGTGGTGCGGCCTGACGCTGGCGGACCTGCTGGTGGTGGCGGAAGCATCGCGGACCGGCACGGTGCTGGCCGCACTGGCGGCGCCCGCAACGTTGGCGCAATTGTCCATGGACGGGCAGGTGCGCATCGCGCGCGTGCAGGCTGCGCTGTTGCCGGCATTGGCGGCCCGCGGCCGCATGCCGTTGCACCAGGTCGTGCGCGCCGCGTGGTTTGCCCTCGGTGGCCCGGCGTGCACCGAGGATGATGTGGATATCGACGGCGCGACGCGTTACTTCGACCTGCTGGCCGCCAGTGCGCAAGGCGGAGAAATCGGCGACTGGGACGAGTTCATCGGACTGGCCGCCAAACTCTACGCGGAGCCGGCACCGGTCGCGGCCGGCGTCGTGCAGGTGATGACGCTGCACAAGGCCAAGGGGCTCGAGTTCGATACGGTGATCCTGCCCGGGCTCGCGCGCACCACGCGGCGCAGCGACAATCCGCCGCTGCGCTGGCGCGTGCGCGAGCAGGCGGCGCGCAGTCGCGCGCTGCTGCTGGCGCCTTTGCACGCACGCACGGGCGCGGCCACCGTGCCCGACCCGGTGTACGAGTACCTCAAGGCGATCGACGCCGACGAAAGCACGGCGGAATTGGGGCGGCTGATGTACGTCGGCTGCACGCGCGCGAAGCGACGCCTGCATCTGCTGGCGGTTCCTGCGACGCGCATCGAAGCATCGACGCAGGAACCCGCATGGCGCGATCCGCCGGCGCAATCCGCTCTGGCGCGGCTGTGGCCGGCGGTATCCGATCGCGCCGAGCCCGCGGTACCGCCTCGGGAGGCCATTGCCGAGGACACCGTTCCGCCGCTAGCGCCCACATTGACACGGATGCCGCTGGCGTGGCGCGCCGACGTACCGCCCCCGGCGCTGGATGCGTCACGTTCGCGTGCCAGCATCGCCGCCGACGCGGTGCCCTTCGACTGGGCGGCGGCCACGGCGGCGGCCATCGGCACCGTGGCGCACCGGATGCTGGCGCAGGTGGCACGTGATGGTCTCGCGTCCTGGACGCCGGCGCGGATCGCCGCGTCGCAAGCAGCCGTCGATGCCGCACTGGCCAGCGAAGGGATTGCGGCCGCCGAGCGCGCCGCTGCGGTGGCGCGCGTGCTGCAGGTGCTGACGCGCACGTTGGCCGATGCGCGTGGCCGATGGCTGTTTGACACTGGGCACGACGATGCGCACAGCGAGTGGGCGCTGGCTGGCGTACTTGATGGCGCGGTGTTGCACGTCACGCTCGACCGCAGCTTCGTCGCCGATGGCGTGCGGTGGATCATCGATTTCAAGACCGGACGGCACGAAGGCGGGGACCCGACGGCATTTCTCGACCGGGAAGTCGACCGCTACCGCGCACCGCTCGAACGCTACGCCCGCATCATGCGGGGCCTCGATGGGCGGCCCATCCGGTTGGCGCTGTACTTTCCTCTGGTGGAAGGCGGCTGGCGGGAATGGTGCTGCGCTGCGGCGGGAGGGCCTGAAATACGATAGAATTCAAGCCTTTGTCTCATACTCATCACTCCGGCAATGCACCGCCGGACCGGGTGCGTCTCCACTGTGCGTATTTTCCGCGGACTGCCCGCGCGCGCGTCGCAGCCCATCGCGTTGACGATCGGCAATTTCGACGGCGTGCATCGCGGCCATCAGGCCATGCTGGCGCGGCTTTGCGAAGCCGCGGAAGACCTGCGCCTGCCGCCCGCCGTGCTCACCTTTGATCCCCACCCGCGCGAGTTCTTTGCACCCGATAGCGCGCCGCCGCGCCTGGTGCGGTTACGGCAGAAGCTCGAACTGTTTCGCACCTTGGGGGTGGCGCAGACTTATATCGCGCGTTTCGATGCCAAGCTGGCAGCGTTGTCGCCCGCCGCCTTCATCGAGGACATGCTCGTGCGCCGGCTGAATGCGCAATGGGTGCTGGTGGGCGACGACTTCCGCTTCGGCAAGGCGCGAGCGGGCAACATCGCCGTCATGCGCGACCATGCGGCCGCCTTCAGTGTCGAGGGCATGCGTACCGTCGTCGTGGGCGAGGACCGCGCGTCGTCGACCGCCGTGCGCGAAGCACTGGCCGCCGGTGACCTGGCGCGTGCCGAGGCGCTGCTGGGCCGTCCCTTCGCCATTACCGGCCGCGTGGCCCACGGCGAGAAGCTTGGCCGGAAGCTCGGCTTTCCCACCGCCAACATCGAGCTTCCGCAGCGCCCGCCGCTGTCCGGCATTTTCGCCGTGCGCGTTCGCGGACTTGGCGGTGTTCCGCGCACCGGCGTGGCCAGCCTCGGCGTGCGCCCGACGATCAAGGCGGATGCACGGCCGCTGCTCGAGGTGTTCGTGTTCGATTTCGATGAGAACATCTACGGTCGGCGCGTCAGCGTGGAGTTCGTCCACAAGCTGCGCGATGAAGAAAAGTACGACGATCTTGCGACGCTGACGCGGCAGATCGAGACCGATGTGGCGCAGGCGCGGGAATTTTTCGCGACTGCCCGAGCGTAAAACCTGGACGGCCCTGCCGAAGAACCCCGATGCCCGACGACAACAAAACCGATTACAAGCGCACGCTCAACCTGACCGACACGCCGTTTCCGATGCGTGGCGATCTGGCGAAGCGTGAACCGCTGTGGCTGCGCGACTGGCAGCAGAACAAGGTGTACGAGGCCATCCGCACCGCGGCGGCCGGACGCCCGCGCTTCGTGTTGCACGACGGACCGCCGTATGCCAACGCGGACATTCATATCGGGCACGCGGTCAACAAGATCCTGAAGGACATCATCGTCAAGAGCAAAGGCTTTGCCGGCTTTGACGCGCCCTATGTGCCGGGCTGGGATTGCCACGGCATGCCCATCGAGGTGCAAATCGAGAAGACGCACGGCAAGCACTTGTCCGCCGCGGATACGCAGCGGCTGGCGCGTGCCTATGCCACGGAGCAGGTCGACAAGCAGCGCGAACAATTCAAGCGACTGGGGGTGCTGGGCGAGTGGGACCACCCATACCTGACGATGGCCTACAAGAACGAGGCCGACGAAATCCGCACGCTGGGCAAGATCCTCGGCAAGGGTTATGTCTATCGCGGCCTGAAGCCCGTGAACTGGTGCTTCGATTGCCAGAGCGCGCTCGCCGAGGCGGAAGTGGAGTACGAGGATCGCGTCGACTTGGCGATCGACGTCGGCTTTCCGCTACCCGACAACGAGCGTGCGCGTCTGGCCGCAGCCTTCGGCCTGGCCGAACTGCCCGAGGGTCCGGTGCGCGCGGCGATCTGGACCACGACGCCGTGGACCATCCCCGCCAACCAGGCCATCAACGCGCATCCTGATTACATCTATGCCCTCGTCACCACGCCGCATGGCTCGCTGGTGCTGGCCGCAACGCTGGTCGAGGCGTGCCTCGAACGCTTCGGTCTCGAGGGAGAAGTGGTCGCCACGACGACGGGGACGAAACTCGAACTGATCGCGTTCCGTCATCCCTTCTACGACCGCGCGGCGCCCGTGTACCTGGGCGACTACGTGACCCTGGACCAGGGCACCGGACTCGTGCACTCGTCGCCTGCCTATGGCGTCGAGGACTTCCAGTCATGCCGCCGCTACGGCATGAAGGACGATGACATGCTGAACCCGGTGCAGGGCGACGGCCGGTATGCGGAGTCGTTGCCGTTCTTCGGCGGCATGAAGATCTGGGAGGCCAACCCGAAGGTCGTCGACAAGATCCGCGAGGCGGGCGCACTGCTGCACGTGACCAAGTTCAACCACAGCTACATGCATTGCTGGCGGCACAAGACGCCGATCATCTATCGCGCCACGACGCAATGGTTCGCCGGCATGGACGACACGCCGGGGTACAACGGCAGGAAGCCGGCGGAAGCGTTGCGCGAGACGGCGCTGCGCGGCATCGAGGCCACCACGTTCTATCCGGCGTGGGGCAAGGCGCGGCTGCACGGCATGATCGCGCACCGCCCGGACTGGACACTGTCGCGCCAGCGCCAATGGGGCGTGCCGCTGCCATTCTTCGTCGATCGCAAGACCGACAAGCTGCATCCGGACACGATGGCATTGCTGGAGCTTGCGGCCAGCAAGGTGGAGCACGGCGGCATCGAGTCGTGGTTCGAGGCCACCTACGAGGACTTCGGCGTCGACGAGAAAAAGTACCGCAAGCTGACTGATACGCTCGACGTGTGGTTCGATTCGGGCGCCACGTTCGAGACCGTGCTGGGCGGCCCCGACGGCCGCACGACGCGGATGGGTTCGCATTCGCAGCAGACGGGCTTCCCTGCGGATCTCTACCTCGAAGGCTCGGACCAGCATCGCGGCTGGTTCCATTCGTCGCTGCTCGAATCATGCATGGTGAATGGCGTGCCGCCGTACAAGGCGCTGCTGACGCACGGCTTCGCGGTGGACGGCGAAGGCAAGAAGATGTCGAAGTCGAAGGGCAATGTCGTGGCGCCGCAGAAGGTGTGTGATTCGCTGGGCGCGGAGATCCTGCGCCTGTGGGTGGCCGCCACCGACTATTCAGGTGAGTTGTCGATCTCCGACGAGATTTTGAAACGCGTGGTGGAAAGCTATCGCCGCATTCGCAACACGTTGCGCTTCCTTTTGGCCAACACGTCCGACTTCGACGCGGTACAGCATGCGGTGCCGAGCGGCGACCTGCTCGAGATCGACCGCTTTGCCCTCGCGCAGGCGCAGATGATGGCCACTGCCGTGCAGGCCGACTACGACCGCTACGAATTCCATCTTGTCGTGCAGCGGTTGCAGCAGTATTGCTCGGAGGAACTGGGCGGGTTCTATCTCGACGTGCTGAAGGACCGCCTCTACACGACGGCCGCTGGCAGCCCGGCGCGGCGTTCGGCGCAGACCGCGCTGGCGCTGATCCGCGATACGTTGCTGAAATTGATGGCGCCCATCCTCTCGTTCACCGCCGAAGAAGCGTGGCGCATCCTGCGGCCGCAGGCACCGACCGTGTTTGCCGAGCAATGGCGCGACATGCTGCCGCCGGTGGTCAATGGCGACCTTCTTGTGCCGAAGTGGGAGCGCATCCTGGCCGTGCGCGGGGCGGTCCAGCGCGAACTCGAGGCCGTGCGCCAGGCCGGTACCATCGGTTCGTCGCTGCAAGCCGAGGTCGCCATCGTCGCCGCGCCGGAGGACTACGCTGCGCTGGCCGCGCTTGGCGACGACCTGCGCTTTGTCACGATCACGTCGGCTGCCACCGTGGCCGCGGGCGACACACTCGCCATCCGCGTCACACCCAGCACGTACACGAAGTGCGAGCGCTGCTGGCACTGGCGCGCGGATGTCGGAGCCGATGCCAATCACCCCGCGTTGTGCGGACGTTGTGTGGCCAATCTCTTTGGCGCCGGCGAGCCGCGCCGTTTCGCATGAGCCTGCACC
>JBBQEY010000158.1:0-7564 GCA_038321425.1 Burkholderiales bacterium
TCGCCGAACCGGCACTGGCGCCGTTGCCCAAGGCCGGCCGCTGGCTGTGGTTGCCGTCGGCCGCCGCCGATACCTTCATCCGCCAGCCCGACGGCGCGGCGTTTCCGGTGTCGCATCCGCGCGACGCAATGACGTTACCGACCGAGCTTACGCTGCCGCTGACGCAACCGGGCGCGGGCTTTGCTCGTCCCGATGCGGTCGATGTGGCATTTGCCGTCACTGACGCCCAGCTCGACGCCTGGTCGACGGCCACGCGAGTGCCATTCGCGCGCGGCGAGCCGTGGCATTGGGATGGCGATGGCCAGCAATTCGCGCGCGTACCGAACCTGGCGCTGCAGGCCGCCAATGGCGCGACGGAGGCTCCCTCCGGTGCGCGTCGGACGTGGCGCTGGGCCGGTGCCATTGCCGCCTTGGCGATCATTGGCGCGGCAATGGCCACGATCATTGAGTGGTCCTGGTTGCGGATCGATCACTGGCGCACCCAACGTGCGATCGTCACCGTCGCGACGGACGCAGGCATCCCCGGTGTGACCGAGCCCGACGCGGCCGCCACCGCACTGGCGCGGCGCTGGGCGGACGCGCGGCACAAGGTTGCACGCCCGGTACCAGGCGATGCGATGCCGCTGCTGGCGCGCGCTGCGCCGGCACTGGGCGCCCTGCCTGCCGGTGCGCTGAAGAGTGCCACCTTCAGTCCCGGCCAATGGACGTTCGAACTGGGCGTGATGCCACCCGCCGCCGTGACGGCGTTCGAGCTGCAGCTCGCCAATCGCGGGCTGCTGTCGCTGGCCGCCACCAACGCCAGCGGCACGCGGCTCCGCGCCACGCTCGCACCCGGCCTCGACCGACCATGATCGCCGCCGCCGCACACCGACACGCACCCGGGCTCTCGCGCTGGTGGGACGGTGCGTCGTCACGCGAGCACTGGCTGGTGATCGTTGCCGTGCTGGCCGTCGCGCTGGCCGTGGCGTGGATCGGCATTGCCCAGCCGTTGCTTGCGGACATCGCGCGACTGCACCGCGACAACCCGCGCGGCCACGCGATCCTCGCGGCCGCGCGGGCGCAAGCCACTGACATCGCCGCCCTGGCACGCGAAACGCGGCCGGCGGCCGGCGCGGATGCGAAGGCGGCGCTGGAGCGCGTCATCGCCGAGCGAGGATTGCGCGCGGCACTCGCCTCGCTCGATCTGCAGGAAGGTCGCGCGCGCGTGCTCTTCAACAACGTGCGCTTCGATGCGCTGGCATCGATGCTCGATGCCGTGTCACGCAGTGACGGCTTGCGCCTCGTCGACGCCACGCTGACTACGCGGGTGGAGCCCGGCACTGTCCGTGCCGAATTGACGTTTGTCCGGGATTGACGGCAGGCCGATGAAAGGCGTGATCGCCATCATCGCGGGCTTGCTGCTCGTAGCCATCATCGGCGTGAGCCTGGCTCCGGCCACGCTGGCCGAGGGCAGGCTCGCTGCCGTGACCAAAGGCGCGCTGCGCTTGCAGGATGCGCGTGGCACCGTCTGGCGCGGCGAGGCCGTGCTGACGGATGCGCGCGCGAGCTGGCAACTGCCGTTCGCGTGGACCATCGATGCAACGACGCTTCCAGCCGGCGAACTTCGCGTCACGCTGGCCCCGGTGGGCACCGCGAACGAACCCGCCGGCGTCGTAGGCATCGCCACGCAGCAGGTGTCGTTGCGCGATGTCCGCGCCACGCTGCCGGCGCAAGCATTGGCGGCCGCGCTACCAATGCGCGACGCACCGGCATTGGGTGGTGACGTCAGCGTCGATGCGCCCTCCTTCCGCTGGACCGGTACCGCGGGCGACGGCGCGCTCAACCTCCGCTGGATGCGCGCGCGCATCGCAACGGCCGCCGGCCGGCTCGACCTCGGCACCGTCGACGTGGCGATCGCGCCGCAGGGAGCCCGCTTGACCGGCCGCGTGTCCAATGCCGGAGGAGACGTGCGCGTGACGGGCTCGTTGGGACTCACCGCGGACGGCAACGACGGCGACCTCACCATTGCGCCGCTGCCCGGTGCGTCACCCGCGTTGTTGCGGGCGCTGGCGACGCTTGCCACGCCGGACGCGAGCGGCGCCGTGCGCGTGACGTGGCGCAACCGGAGCCGGTGATGGCCGGCATGCGGGGCGCACCACGGGCGCACGCGCCCGCAGGTGCGCTCGCGGCGTCGCGGCGCATACCCGCAATCGACAACCTGCGCGGACTCGCGATCATCGCGATGGTCGCCTATCATTTCTGCTTCGACCTGCGTCATTTCGGCTTCATCACCGCCGACTTTTATCGCGATCCGTTCTGGCTGCACGCGCGCACCGCGATCCTGTCATCGTTCCTGCTGCTGGCGGGGATCAGCCTGGTGCTGGCGCAGCGCGAGGACCGCGGCCGCGATCGCTTCTGGCGTCAGGTGGCGCGCGTGGCCGCCGCCGCGCTGCTGGTGAGTGCCGCGAGCTACGTCGTGTTTCCGCAGCGGTACATCTGGTTCGGCGTGCTGCACGCGATCGCAATCTCGCTGGTGCTGGTGCGGCCGCTGGCTTCACATCCCGCGCTGGCATTGGTGCTCGGGTTCGCACTGCTCGTCGCTGGCAATAGTTGGACGGCGCCGGTGTTCGACAACCGGACATGGGGTTGGGCGGGCTTCATGACCGCCAAGCCTCCCACCGAGGACTATGTTCCGCTCGTGCCGTGGACCGGGATGATCCTGCTGGGCATGGCCATCGCGCATCCGCTGCAGCGCAACGAGTTCCGGGCGCTGGCCCCCTTCGCGCGATTACCCGGCTGGCTCCGCGCCATGGGACGGCACAGCCTCGCCATCTACCTCATCCATCAGCCTCTGCTGTTCGGCGTGCTATACGTGATCGCCAAGCGCTGAATTCGCGATACCGCAGACGAGGCGACGTGTAGGCGAAGCGACATGTAGGCGAGGCGACGTGTAGGCGAGGCGACGTGTACGCGAAGCGACGTGTAGGCGAGGCGACCTGTATGCGAAGCGACGTGTAGGCGAGGCGACGTGTATGTGTAGGCGAGGCTTCAGCCTCGCGCGGTGCATCCAACGAGGCTGAAGCCTCGCCTACACGTCGGATCCAAGGTTTTCCGGAACTGGAAATTTGCCGACTTGCCCACTCCCCGCTATACTTGAAGGCTTAGCAGGCGCGTAGCTCAGCTGGTTAGAGCACCACCTTGACATGGTGGGGGTCGTTGGTTCGAGTCCAATCGCGCCTACCAATCCTATACATCGACCCATCGACGGCCCGGCGCAGGCCCGTTGACGCATCCGCGTTACCCACACGCGATGAACGTCACAAAGTTCCATGGGTCCTGAACGAGCCCGCGCATCGTCCTACGTGACTTTGCGCGATTGGCCGATGGCTGGCACGCATGCCCGCGTCCACGCTCGATGCAGGGCAGTTTGGCGCAGATCAGGCAAAAAGTCTGATCGCCACGCGCCGTGGCCGGCGGCAACCGCCGCGAGCCTCCCCGATCATCAAGCGAGGCCGCAATGGACATGGCGAAACTGTTCTTCGGCGAGCGTTCACTGAGCAAGGTGGCCGCAGTCTACGAAAGTGAAGCAGCGGCACAATCCGCGGTGCTACAGGTGACCCAGTTGCCGGACATCGAGGGCCGGCAAGTGCAACTGGTGCGGCCATTCGATCCCGATTGGGGCCGCCGGGTCGAACCCGAAGGTCTCGGGATTTGGCGCACGGCCGTACGGGCACACGTCACCTGCACTATTGCCGGATTAGCCGTTGCACTGCTTGCCTACTTCGGCCTTTGGGCCGCAGGGATGACCGCGATTCTGTCGACACCGATCATGAGCCTCGTGGCCATGCTTTTGTTCGGCGCCATGTTCGGCTTGATGGTTGGCGGATTGATCACGATCCGGCCGGATCACGACGCCGTGGTTGCACCGGTGCGCGAGGCCGTGCAGGATGGACGCTGGTCGGTCGTCGTCCACCCGAGCTCGCGCAGCCAGCTTGCCGACACCACGCGAACGCTTGGTCAAACCGGGGTCCCGATATTCCAGACGCTGTAACTAACTGGGGCAGCGGCGGGGCTCCATAATCGGGGGCTACCGCCCGCCTTGGCTGCCCTGTACAATGGCATTCTGCAACGGGCGCTGATTCATGCGCATCAACGCCGGATTTGCATCCACCTACGCCGGATCAGACGACCATGGTTATGACACCGCTGACGTGCACGGAGACCCTGTAACCAAGGAACGCGCCCGCACGCCTGCAGCAACCCTGTCCTGACCACAAAGTGCGGCAATGCGACCGCACTTTTTTGTTTTCTGGAGTTCGCTCATGGTTTCCATCACATTGCCTGACGGCGCCGTCCGTCAATTCGATCACCCTGTGTCCGTGCGCGATGTCGCGGCCTCGATCGGCCCGGGCTTGGCCAAGGCCGCGCTCGCCGGCAAGATCGACGGGAAGGTCGTCGACACGTCGCACCTGATCGACCACGATGCGCGCGTGGCCATCGTCACCGACAAGGATGCCGAGGGCCTCGACGTCATTCGCCATTCCACCGCCCACCTCCTCGCCTACGCGGTGAAGGAGCTCTTCCCCGACGCGCAGGTAACCATCGGCCCGGTGATCGAGGACGGCTTCTTCTACGACTTCTCGTACAGGCGTCCGTTCACGCCCGAGGATCTCGCTGCGATCGAGCAACGGATGGCCGAACTCGCGAAGAAGGACGAACACGTCGAGCGCATCGAGATGCCGCGCGACGACGCGGTGAAATTCTTCGAAGGCCTGGGCGAGCACTACAAAGCGGAGATCATTGCGTCGATCCCGTCGAACGAACCGATTTCGCTCTACCGCGAGGGCAACTTCATCGACTTGTGTCGCGGTCCGCACGTACCGTCCACCGGCAAGCTGAAAGTGTTCAAGCTGATGAAGGTGGCCGGCGCCTACTGGCGCGGCGACTCGAAGAACGAGATGCTGCAGAGGATCTACGGCACCGCGTGGACGAAGAAGGAAGATCTCGACGCCTACCTCATGCGGCTCGAGGAAGCGGAGAAACGCGACCATCGCAAGCTGGGACGCGCACTCGACCTCTTCCACACGCAGGACGAAGCGCCAGGCATGGTGTTCTGGCATCCGAAAGGCTGGTCGATCTGGCAGCAGATCGAGCAGTACCTGCGCCGCGTGTACGAGGACAACGGCTATCAGGAGGTGCGCGGCCCGCAGATCCTCGACCGTACGCTGTGGGAGCGCTCCGGCCACTGGCAGAACTTCAAGGAGAGCATGTTCACGACGGATTCGGAGAAGCGCGACTTCGCCATCAAGCCGATGAACTGCCCGGGCCATGTGCTGATCTTCAACGCCGGGCTGCGGAGCTACCGCGACCTGCCCTTGCGCTATGGCGAGTTCGGATCCTGCCATCGCAACGAGCCATCAGGCGCGCTGCACGGCATCATGCGGGTGCGGGGCTTCACGCAGGACGACGGCCACATTTTCTGCACCGAGGCGCAGATAGAGCCCGAGTGCACGGCATTCAACAAGCTGGCGCTGGACGTTTACAAGGACTTCGGGTTCAACGACGTAGAGATCAAGATCGCGCTGCGGCCCGAAGCCCGGCTGGGCGACGACGCCACGTGGGACCGCGCCGAAAACGCGCTGCGCAGCGCGTTGCGCGAATGCGGCGTCGAGTGGACGGAATTGCCCGGCGAGGGCGCGTTCTATGGTCCCAAGATTGAATACCACCTGAAGGACTCGATCGGCCGGCCGTGGCAATGCGGGACGATGCAGGTCGATTTCCAGATGCCGGGCCGGCTGGGCGCGGAATACGTGGCGGCGGACGACACGCGCCAGGTGCCGGTGATGCTGCACCGGGCCATCGTGGGTTCGCTCGAGCGTTTCATCGGGATCCTGATCGAAAACCATGCCGGCGCGATGCCGTTGTGGCTGGCCCCGCAGCAGGCGGTGGTGCTGAATATCACGGACCGTTCGTCGGCCTACGCGCAAAGCGTCGTGGCGGCCCTCAAGGCGGCTGGTTTGCGGGCCTTCGCCGATTTGCGTAATGAGAAAATAACCTATAAAATACGGGAACATAGCTTGCAAAAGCTGCCTTACCAGCTCATCGTGGGCGATAAGGAGCAGCAAGCACGAACGGTGGCCGTGCGTACCCGCAGCGGCGAGGATCTCGGGGCCTTTGCCTTGGATGCCTTGCTCGAGCGCCTCTTAGCAGAGGTTGCGGCGCGTCACTAACGTCTTGAAAGCAATCAATTTTCAAGTCGCGACGCGCCCTTCGGGGCATGGCCGTTTGTTGTCGTCATTGGAGAATAGACAATAGCCCTCGATAAGCATCAGCGGATCAACGCGGAAATCAATGCCCCCGAAGTCCGCTTGGTTGGTGAAGACAGTGAGCAGCTCGGCATCGTGTCGTTGGCCGATGCCCGTGCCCGTGCCGAAGCGGCTGAACTCGACCTGGTCGAGATCGCGCCGATGGCCAAGCCTCCCGTTTGCCGGATCATGGATTTCGGTAAATTCAAGTACCGGGAAGCCAAGAAGCAGCACGAGGCCAAGCTCAAGCTGAAACAGATTCAGGTCAAGGAAGTCAAATTCCGGCCGGGAACTGACGAAGGCGATTACCAGATCAAGCTGCGGAACCTCGTCCGGTTCCTGTCGGAAGGTGACAAAGCCAAGATCACGCTGCGTTTTCGCGGGCGCGAGATGGCGCACCAGGAGTTCGGGGTGCGCTTGCTTGAACGTATTCGGAACGAGCTCGAGCCGCATGCCGTGGTCGAGTCCTTTCCGCGTCTTGAGGGCCGGCAAATGGTGATGCTGCTGGCTCCGAAGAAGACCGTGTTGCTGAAGCCCGTGGCGGCAGCGCCGGTTGCAGAAAAGAAGCATCCCCACCCCAAGCCGGAGGACGGTGCGGCCCCTGCCGCCAAAGCCTCTCCCGCGAAAGCTGCGGAGAGCACCGCCGAAAGCAGCAAAGAAGAGAGTTGATGTCATGCCGAAAATGAAGACCAAGTCGGGCGCGAAGAAGCGCTTCCGCGTGCGCGGAAGCGGCTCCATCAAGCGCGCCCACGCAGGCAAGCGGCACATCCTCACCAAGAGGACCACCAAGAACAAGCGACAGCTTCGCGGCTCCGCCGGCATCCACGAAACCAACGTGGATTCGGTGCGCGCGATGCTGCCCTACGCGTAAGGAGCGACCATGCCCCGAGTCAAACGTGGCGTGACCGCGCACGCGCGGCACAAGAAGGTCATCGACGCCGCCAAGGGTTATCGCGGCCGGCGCAACAACGTCTATCGCATCGCGAAGGAAGCGGTGATGAAGGCGGGCCAGTACCAGTACCGCGACCGGCGCCAGAAGAAGCGCGAATTCCGGGCCCTGTGGATCGCCCGCATCAATGCCGCGGTGCGCGAGCTCGGCATGACGTACAGCGTGTTCATCGCCGGCCTCGGCAAGGCGAAGATCGACATCGACCGCAAGATCCTGGCCGATCTCGCCGTGCACGACAAGGTCGCGTTTTCGAAGATCGCGGATCAGGCCAAAGCCTCTCTGGCCTGAGCGACGACCGCAAACGGAGGGAGGCGACACCGCCTCCCTTTTT
>JBBQEY010000159.1:0-7516 GCA_038321425.1 Burkholderiales bacterium
GCTCGTGACGCTGTCGGCGGTGTCGTTTGCAGCCATCGCGCAAAATCCCGTCCATACCGACGGGGACAAGTACAAGGTGGTGATGGAAAACGACCAGGTGCGCGTGCTTGAATACAAGGACATGCCGGGCGACAAGACGCATCAGCATCGCCACCCCGCCTTTGTGCTCTACGCCGTCGTACCGTTCAAGCGCAAGATCACCCTGCCCGACGGCAAGACGATGATGCGCGAGTTCAAGGCGGGCGACGTGATGTACTCCGCCGACCAGACGCATATCGGCGAGAACGTCGGGACGACACCGACCCCCGTCATCTTGGTGGTGTTGATGGCCCGGGCTAAACCCTGACGCCGTGCCGTGGCCGCACGCGCCGACGCTGGGCGCGTCGCGCAACGGCGACCAACGAGTGCGGCCGGCGCCAGACCGGCCGCCGGCGCCGCGCCCATGGCAATTGCGGGCACCCTCAGGATGGGCGCGGTAAGATCGTCCTGCTGACGGGATCGGAACGCCTGATCTCATTCCATCACGACGAGGTTCCCATGACATTATTGCGTTCGCAGCGCCTCTTGGTCGGCGTTGCTACAGCCCTGTTCTTCGCGACCACGGTGGCGTTTGCCCAGGCGCCGGTGCGGGTCGCCTCGAAGATCGACACCGAGGGCTCGCTTCTCGGCAACATGATCATTCAGGTGCTTGAAGCGAATGGAATCAAGACCGAGAACAGGGTGCAGCTTGGCACCACCAAGATCCTCCGCGGCGCGATTACGGCTGGAGAAATCGACATCTATCCCGAATACACGGGCAATGGTGCATTTTTCTTTGCGGATGAAAAGAATCCGGCGTGGAAGAACGCCAAGGCGGGCTATGACAAGGTGAAGGCGCTCGATCTGGAGAAAAACCGGGTCGTCTGGCTGCAGCCTGCTCCGGCCAACAACACCTGGGCGATCGCCATTCGCAAGGACGTCGCAGCCGCCAACAAGCTCACGTCATTGGACGATTTTGGCAAATGGGTGGCGCGAGGCGGCAAGTTGAAGCTTGCGGCATCGGCAGAATTTGTCGAGCGGTCCGACGCATTGCCGGCCTTTCAGACCGCGTATGGCTTCAACCTCAGCCAGGGTCAGATCGTCGTTCTTGCAGGCGGCGATACTGCCGTGACGATCAAGGCGGCCGCCGAACAGACGTCCGGGGTCAACGCGGCCATGGCCTATGGCACCGACGGCGCACTGGCGGCGCTGGGACTCGTCATCCTGGAGGATCCGAAAGGTGTGCAGCCCATTTACGCCCCAACGCCGATTGTTCGGTCGGATGTGCTTGCGCGACATCCCGGCATCCAGAGCGCGTTGGCACCTGTTTTCCAGTCGTTGGACGGTCCCACGCTGCAGGCGCTCAACGCCAAGATCGCGCTCGAAGGGCAGGATGCGAAACAGGTCGCTGCCACCTACCTCAAGGCCAAAGGCTTCATCAAGTAGGCGCAAGCCATCACCCGCCTGTTATTCGACACAAGTCGGTCAACACGAGTCGGGACCACGGCGGGCGCCGCTGCGACCGTGGTCGCTGCCCCTCAATGAAAGTGTCAAGGTGCTGTTGCCTTCGCTGATCAGGAACCGCGTGCTCGGCGCGCTCGTTGTCATAGCTGCTGCCGCCGCATTCGGGATGGCGTTTGTGGCCCTCGCCCCGAACCGCCTGGTGCAGGGCACTGGAATCGGGCTGACGGACCTGATGCATGGCTGGCGCGCCGTGATCGTGGTGCCGATGTTGCTGCTCTGTATCGGCATCTTCATGCGTCCGGCGCGTCGTACCAACCTGATGGTCGCCCTGGCAGGGTCGCTGTCGCTGGTTGCCCTCGTCTGGCTTGCCGGCGATGAAGCTGCGCGACTCTCAGCGGTGGCACCGAAACTCAGTCGCGTTTCTCTGGGCGGTGCGTTCTGGGTGCTGTTGGTCGTGATCTGGCTCGCCGTGGTCGACGCGCTGCAGCGAGCCGGGCTCGGCGCGCTGTGGCGGGTCGTGGTGGGTGCCGCTATCGTTGCACTGGTCGTGGGCCTCGCGGTGTGGGGCGAACTGGACCAACTTTCGCTGCTGAAGGAATACGCGAATCGGCAGGAAGTGTTTCACACCGCGTTGCTTCGGCACTTGCAAATCGTGGGCGCGACATTGCTCCCGACGCTTCTCATCGGCGTGCCGCTGGGTTGGGCATTGTTTCGCAGCGAACGCTTCGCGCCGGCGGCTTTTGCGGTCCTCAACATGATCCAGACGGTGCCATCGATCGCGCTGTTCGGCCTGCTCATTGCACCGCTCGCGCTGCTCGCCGCCACAGTGCCGTGGCTGGGGCAGCTTGGTGTGAGCGGTATCGGGCTCGCCCCGGCGGTCATTGCATTGACGTTGTACGCGCTGTTACCCATCGTGCGCAGCACTGTCGCGGGTCTGGGTCAGGTGCCGCGGTCCGTCATTGAAGCGGCCAGCGGGATGGGACTCACCCCGCGCCAGATTTTCTGGAAGGTGCAGGCGCCGATCGCACTGCCCCTGCTGTTGTCGGGGATCCGCATCACCACCGTGCAAGCGATCGGATTGACGGTCGTTGCGGCCTTGATCGGAGCGGGAGGGTTGGGGTCGATCATGTTTCAGGGGCTCTTGAGCAGTGCGCTCGATCTGGTGCTGTTGGGGGTGTTACCCGTGGTCGCCATGGCCGTCATGGTGGACGCCGTGTTCGGGTTCATGACCTTGATGGTAGATCGATCCCATTGATGATCGAACTGCAGCACGTCAGCAAGGCGTTCGGTCGCACGAAGGCGATTGACGACCTGTCGCTGACGGTGCGACAGGGTGAATTCATCGTACTGATCGGCAGCTCGGGTTGCGGCAAGTCGACGACTTTGAAAATGATGAACCGACTGGTCGAACACGACAGCGGGCGCATTCTTTTCGAAGGACAAGAGATCCGCGGCTTCAAGCCTCAAGACATTCGCCGCCGCATGGGCTACGTCATACAGTCGGTCGGACTGTTCCCCCACTGGACGGTCGAGAGGAACATCGCCACGGTGCCGCAGCTCTTGCAGTGGCCCGGCCCACGCATCCGCGATCGGGTCACGGAGCTGCTGCAACTGCTCGATCTCGATCCGGCACTCTTTCGCGGCAGGTACCCGCATCAGCTCTCGGGCGGGCAGCAACAACGGGTAGGCGTGGCCCGCGCGTTGGCCGGCGACCCCGAGGTGCTGTTGATGGATGAACCGTTCGGCGCGCTCGACGCGCTGACGCGCGTTGCTTTGCAACGGGAACTGGCGCGCATCCATAGCGCATCGGGCAAGACCATCGTGCTGGTGACGCACGACATCGACGAGGCGCTGCGTCTCGCCACGCGTGTGGTCCTGCTCGACCATGGCCGTCTGGTGCAGTCCGGCACGCCGTTGCAGATCCTTGCGCATCCGGCCAACGAGTTCGTGACGGATTTTGTAGGGCGAAGCGAGATTGGCATCAAGCTGCTTGGACTCCAGACGGTCGCGAGCCGCGTCCGTCGGAATGAACCCTGCGAAGACGCTCCAGTGGCCGAGACCCTGACCCTGCGGGAGGCGCTGTCGGTGTTCGTGACGCGCCAGGTCGAACGGCTTGCGGTCGTGGACGGCGATGGTCATGCGATTGGCTGCCTTCACCTCGGCGACCTTGTGAAGTTACGCGAATGACCGAAACCTATCGTCCACTGGCCGTGCTCGGGATGCTGGTGCGCGATCCATTGGTGTGGGCGCTGACCGCGCTGGTGCTGTTGACGTTCGGGATGGATAGCCTGCGGCCGTTGTTTGCGGCGGCGTTCCCTGCACTCGAGCGCCCGGTCTTTGCACAGGATACTTTCCCGGCGCTGATGCTTGCCCACATCCGGCTGGTCGCCGTATCGAGTGGTATCGCGATCGTGGCAGGCGTTGCGGCGGGTGTCTTTGTTACGCGGCCGTCCGGTGCGGAATTTCGTTCAATGGTCGAGTCGGTCGTCGCCATCGGGCAAACGTTTCCTCCCGTGGCCGTCCTGGCGGTGGCGGTACCTCTGATCGGGTTTGGCGAAGTACCGGCGCTGATCGCGTTGGTGCTCTACGGGTTGCTGCCGATCGTGCAACAAACCATTGCAGGTCTCGAAGCGGTGCCTCGTGCCGCCCGCGAGGTGGCCAAGGGACTCGGCATGGACGCAATCCAGGTTCTCAATCGTGTCGATCTGCCACTGGCATTGCCCGTCATCATTGCCGGTGTTCGCACGTCGGTGATCATCAACATCGGCACCGCAACCATTGCGTCGACCGTAGGTGCCAAGACCCTGGGCACGCCGATCATCGTCGGACTCAGCGGCTTCAATACCGCCTATATCCTGCAAGGCGCCGTGCTGGTCGGTCTGCTGGCGATCGTCACCGATCTTGCCTTCGGACGCCTTGAGCGGCATGTCGACCGCTGGCGGTATGTGTCGTGATGGGGGGACGGCATGGCGATGGGCCGCGCTGACCACTTGCCTTCTGCGGCCCGCATTTCAAGGGTCTGGCTGTCCCCTCGCCCGCAATGGATATGGTGTCATGCCGGCACTCGACATGCTCACCCGCGCATTTCCCTACCAGCGCAGCAACCGCGGCCCGATCAATGCCCCGACCACTGTCGGAATCAGCATGCCCAGCGCATACCACACGCCCAGGAACGTGGCGGCGAGTTCGGGGCAGTGCAGCGAATAGACCAGCGCGCCCACCGCGCCCGAGGTAAATCCCGCGGCCGCGCCGGCCAAGCGCAGGCGCGTGGGCGCCATGCGCCGCAGCAACCCGATGGCGACGACGAACACCGGCAGCGCCAGCACCACGATGTTGTACGGGCATTCGGACCAGCTGACGCCGAGCAGCAGCGGAAGGCGGTCGTCGGGTTCGGTAGCCAGCAGTTCAAGGATTCCAGCCGCCCACATGGCCAGCAGAGGCGCGGCGATCAGCGCCGGCGCCCACGCCAGCCGTATGCCCGGACGGGCGAGCCGCACCATCGCCAGCAGGCCGGCGACGACCAATGCCGCGCAGAACAACTCCTTGAACCAGAACATCGGCAGGTCGAGCCCGTCGAGGAAATCCGGGCGCACGCCCATCCAGTAGGTCACCAGCAGCAACGCCACCACGGTGGCGGCGCCCAAGCCCGTGAGGTAACGCCAGCGCGCTGCGCGCACGTTCACCGGCTCGGCACCGGCGGCGAGCGCCAGGATCAGGTCGTCGGTCCTCATGGGCCGGTTCCGCTCTTGCGAATGGCCGCCGCGAGCGCCTTCATGCCGCGGTGGATGCCGATCTTGACGGCTGACTCGGACATGCCGGTGCGCTGCGCCGTCTCGACGACCGTCAGGCCCTCGAGCTTGACGTGCACGATCGGCAGGCGCTGCCGGTCGGGCAAGGTGGCGAGCAGCTTGCCGACGTCGCGGCGGGCTTCGGCCGCGGCGTCGTCGGAGCCTGACAACAGGTCGATGGAATCGTCCAGCGGCTCGTTGTAAGCGTCGGTGCGCGCGCGGCGACGAAACATGTCGACCAGTTTGTAACGGACGATGGCGTGCAGCCAAGCGGTCAGCGGCTGTCCCGCATCATAGGTATGGCGCTGATTGTGCACTGCAATGAGCGTTTCCTGCACCAGATCCTCCACCTCGTCCGGAAGGCGGACGAGCCGCTTCCTCAGGAATCCACGCAGCAACGGACTCGATTCCCTGAGGAACTGTAGATAGGCAGCCTCGTCGCCGTCCTGTCCGCGAACCATGAGATCGCGTAGTCGATCCTCGGTCGCGCTCATGGGGCTTCGAGAGGTAATTCGCTCGTGATGGGCATCTGGTTACAGGAAATCGAAATGCGGCGAATTGTGCCACCTCTGTAACCGAACGCCACATCCGGGCGAACTAGCGTGTGGACCGTGCGACTTGCCGGCACGAAGCCTTGCGGTCATCCCAACCATCCGACAGGAGTAACCGATATGAATTACCGCGCCCTCGCAATCACCGCTTTCGCGATTTCCGCCCTCACCTCCGGCGCCGCCATGGCGCAGGCCGACAAGACCAAGAGCATGGACAAAGGCGGCGCAGCCGCATTGGAAAAATGCTACGGTGTCGCCATGGCCGGCAAGAATGACTGCGCGGCCGGACCTGGCACCACCTGCGCCGGCACGTCGAAGACCGACTACCAGGGCAACGCCTGGAAGCACGTCGCCCAAGGCACCTGCACGACGATGAAGACCCCGAAGGGCATGGGTTCGCTGTCCGTGGTCAAGAGCTGATCGGCCGCGAATCCGGAAACAAGCCATGATCGACGACCGTTCCGCGGGAGTGGGCTTGAAGCCCGCGCATTTCGAGGAGGCTCACGCCGCGCCCGCGGACGGTCTGTGGTTCGAGGTTCATCCGGAAAACTACATGGCGGCGGGCGGGCCGCGTATCGCCTGGCTTGAAACCATCCGCGCCCGCCACGCGCTGTCCCTGCACGGGGTCGGCATGTCATTGGCGGCGGATGCCGATCCCGATGCCGGCCATCTACGGAGTCTCGCCGACCTCGTCGATCGCTTTGAACCTGCGCTCGTTTCCGAGCATCTGGCCTGGTCGACCTGGCGTGGCGCCTACCATCCTGACCTGCTGCCCTTTCCGCGTTCGGCGGAGTCGCTCGCGCGGATCAGCACCAACATCGATCGCGTGCAAACCGCGCTGGGGCGGCGGATCGCCATCGAGAATCCGTCGCACTATCTGCGGATCTCCGCGCACGAAGGCGAGGAGATCGCCTTCCTGGCCGAACTCGCCCGGCGTACCGGCTGCGGACTGCTGCTCGACGTCAACAATGTCTTCGTCAGCGCCAATAATTTGGGCTTCGCGCCGGAGTCCTATATCGACGCTTTCCCCGCAGAAAGCGTGCTGGAGATTCACCTTGCCGGACATACGCCGGACCCGAACCTGGGTCAGGCGCTGCTGATCGATTCGCACGACGCACCGGTGGCGGCCGCCGTCTGGCGCCTGTACGAGCGCCTGATCGCCCGCATCGGCCCGCGTCCGACGCTGATCGAACGCGACGACAACATCCCCGACTTCGCCGAACTCAATGCCGAACGGCGGCAGGCCGAGGCGGTGCTCCGCGCAACGGCCTGCAGGGAGGCGGCGTGAACACGCCCGGCCAGGTGGAGCGCGGAACCCTCAAAGTGTTCCAGGACGGTTTTGCCGCCGCGTTGCTCGCACCGCCGGACGCGTTGCCGTCGTCGCCGCAGGTCGCAGAACTGGTCCGGCAACCGGGCTTCGCCGTCTACCGCAATACCGTCATGCGCGGATGCATCGACGCGCTGCAGGCCAACTACCCGGCGGTTTCCCGGCTGGTAGGCGAAGAATGGTTCCGCGCCGCCGCCGCGATCTACGTGCGCGGGCACTTGCCGCTTCAGCCGTCGCTGCTCGCCTATGGCGACCGGTTTGCCGAATTCCTTGTCGGCTTCGAGCCGGCGCAGGAACTGCCCTACCTTGCCAGCGTTGCCCGCCTCGATCGCTTCTGGACGGAGGCGCACGTCGCCCCCGACGAGACG
>JBBQEY010000160.1:0-7496 GCA_038321425.1 Burkholderiales bacterium
TCCGTGAGTGCGGTTTCAATGCGACAGCGGCACCAACCAGGCGCGCCGGGTCGAAGAGCGGATGCGCAGGCTCGCGTCCGAGCATGTGGTCGGCCAGCAGCTTGCCGAGATAGGGGCCGCTCGTGTATCCCGAATGCGCGCTGCCGATGACGTACGCATTGGCAACACCAGGGACGGCGCCCAGCAGGGGCAGCGCATCGGCCGTTTCGGCCTCGAGCCCGAGCCAGATACGGGCAATGCGCGCTTCAGCCAGCGCCGGGACGGTCCAGCGGGCAAGCCGCATGTTGCCGATCAGGTTCTCGGGCACCGTTTCGACGCCGCCGCGCACGGGGTCGCCCAGACCTTGCCAGCCGCCGCCGATTAGCACCGTGCCGTTGCGGAATTGCTTGAGCGACAGCAGACCGCTGGCGACGCTCAGCACCGTGCGCATCACCGGCCTGACCCGCTCGGTCACGATGAGCTGGTTGATCAGGCATTTGATGGCAATGGCAACACCCAGCCACGCCAGCATCTCGCCCAGCCATACCCCGCCCGCCAGCACGACCCGTGTTGCCTGCGCCGCATCCCCGGCTTCGTCGTGGATCGTGAATCCCGCGTCACCGGCATCGATGCCGACCACGCTGCGCTGCTCGACCAGGGTCGCACCTTCCTGCACCAGCGCGTGCCGGTACGCCATTCCCGTCAGGTACGCTGAAGCATAGCCATCGGTCTCGCACCACGCCGCCTTCAGCACCTTCGGATTGAGTCCCGGCTCGACCTCGAGCGCGCGCTGCGGCAAGACGATGCGGATATCCGCGCCGTGCGCCCGCCGCACGGCTGCCCGCTTTTCCAGCACTTCGACTTCGGCATCGGTGAAGGCGAGCGACAGCCCGTCCGTTGCGAATGCGTCGACGCCGGTGCCCAGCCACTGCTCGGCCGTCGTCCACATCCTGAAGCCCTGCTGCGCATACGGAATCAGCGCCGCGCGGGTCATGTGCAGCGTGAGGGTGCCGGCGTTGACGCCCGACGCCTCCCGGCACAGCTCGCCGCGGTCGAGCAGCAGCACTTTCATTCCGCCGCGCGCCAGGAACAGCGCAGTGGTCGCGCCCATCACGCCCGCGCCCACCACCGCGACGTCGAAACGTGGGCTCATCGCGAACAGAATGCCCGCGTGCACGTAAGCGCAGCCGCCACGTTCGTCACAGCGGCGCCGCCTTCGGAATCGGGATGTCCGAATAGTCGTAGTCCCCGGTAATCGCCTCGAGCGAGACAGGACGCAGCGGCAGGCGGCCCGTGAAGTAACCTGCCGCCTCGCGGCCGCCGACGCGCCGCGCGACGAGTTCGCCGACGACGTCGGCGCAGGTGCGGCCCTGGCACGGGCCCATGCCGCAGCGCGTCCATGCCTTCACCTGGTTGACCTCGCGCGCACCCTCCTCGATGGCGCGCTCGATCTCGGCGCGGGTCACGTCTTCGCAACGGCAGACGATGGTGTCCTCCGGAATGGCGGCGACCTGCGCCGGCCGGATTGCCATCAACCCGGCCATTGCGCCACCGAAGCGTCTCGCCTTGTCGTGACGTTTGCGCGCGGCGGCGGACTGACGCAGGAAATCGGCCGCCGGCAGCCGGCCCAGGTCATGCAGCGCAGCCAGGGCTGTCAACTCACCGTGATGCTCCGCGGCCGCGGCCCCCGCGATACCGCCGCCGTCTCCCGTGACGTAAAGCCCGGGGATCGTCGTCCGGCCGGAGTCGTCGGTGACTGCTATCCAGCCGCCACGCGCGGCGTCGTAGCAATGCCTGGCCCGCAGCACCCGCGACACGTCGCTGGCCGGAGTCAGGCCGTGACCGACCGTGACGCAATCGGCGCTGAACCGCAGTTCCGCACTTCCCTCCGGCGCGCCATCCGCGCCCACCGGCCCGATGTCGACTTCCAGCCGGTCGCCGTCCGCACGCACTGCGCGCAACGCGTGGCGCGACAGCATCGGCACGCCCGCGGCGCGGATGGACGCCAGCCAGCGGGCGCCCCGCGCGAGCAGGTCCGGTCGCGACAGCAACGCAGGCACGCACGTCGCCCAGTCGCCGCGCCCGGCGGTGTCCACCACCGCCACGACCTGGCCACCGCTTTTGACGATGCCCGCAGCGACGGCAACCAGCAGCGGACCGCAGCCCGCGACGAGCGTCGCCCGGCCCGGCAGCATCCGCTGCGACTTCAGCATGACCGTCGCGGCGGCGAGACCGATGACGCCGGGCAGCGTCCAGCCGGGAAAGGGAACGACGCGCTCGCTCGTTCCCGTCGCGACGATGAGCTTCGCCGCGGTCAGCGCCGACGGCCCGTCCTTGCCGATGGTGTCGACGCGAAATCCCGGACCCACGTTCCACACCATGTGCGCGAGCAGAGTGACCGCGCCGCTGTCCGCCAGCAATGCGCGCAACCGGTCACCATGTGCCTGCTCCGGCGAGGGTGCGGCTTCCGGCGCGAAACCGGAAGGCGGCGCCCGGTAGACCTGTCCTCCGGCGGCGGGATTTTCGTCGACCAGCGCGACCGTGCCACCCTGCCGGCGCACGGCAACTGCCGCCATGAGCCCCGCGGGGCCGCCGCCGATCACGATCGCGTCGAAGGCACGCGGCTGCGTCGTCATGGGGCAGCCGCGATCGTTCCGGTGCGCACGTCGAGACCCGCCCGCGCAAGTTCCTGGCAAGCGGGAACGCGGCGGCCGTCGGCCCAAACCACGCATTCCTGACATGAGCCCATGAGGCAGAACATGCCGCGTGCGGATTCGGCGCGAGGGCTCGCGCGGAGGGTCCTGATTCCGGCCGCGAACAACGCACACGCCACGCTCTCGCCTTCGTACGCGGCGACCGCGCGCCCGTCGAAGCGGAATTCGATCGCCGCACCGCGCGCATGCGGGGCGATGCGCAGGTCCGGCCGCGGGTTGCGGCCACTTGAATTGTCGAAGGACGTGTCGCTTGACATGCAATGGGGGAGGTGATTAGATACGAATCGTATACGTTAAGTATACCTTCTCAAGTATAACGTTCGGCCCGCAGATTTCAAAGGAGCTTTCAAGATGAGCAAATTCAGATCCTGGTTGGCCGGCGCCGTCGTGGGCGCCGCGGTCATCGCGTCTGCCGTTGCGCCGGTGGCAGCCGCCCGCACGCTAGACGAAATCATGGCGTCGAAGAAACTGATCGTCGGCATCAATCCCACGCTTCCGCCGCTCGGCCTCTTCGACGACAAGAATCAGATCGCGGGTGTTGACGTCGACATCGCCAAGGCGATTGCCGCCAAGATGGGCCTGTCGCTCGAAGTCGTGCAGGTCGGCTCGCCCGACCGCATTCCGTTCGTCAACAGCGGCAAGATCGACATGGTGATGGGCGCGATGACGTGGACCCCCGAGCGCGCCAAGGCCATCGACTTCACGGTACCCGTCTACACCGAGGTGCTCGGTGTCCTGACCACCAAGGCCAAGAACTGGACGGATTGGAAGCAGCTTGACGATCCTAACGTGCGTCTGGTCCAGGTGCGCGGGACGACGCCGGTCAAGTTCATTGCCGAGAAGCTGCCCAAGGCGCAGGTGCTGCTGCTCGACAACTATCCGGACGCCGTGCGCTCAATCGCGCAGGGCCGCGCCGACGCGATGGTCGACGTGCTCGACTTCCTGACCGAGCATACGAAGACGCATAAGGTCGAATGGAGGACCGTCCCCACTCCGGTGGACGTGTATTTCTGCGGCATCGGCCTCGCCAAGGGAAACGAAGCGCTGCGCGTCAAGCTCAACAGTGTCATTAAGGAGCTTAATGCCAGCGGCGTGATCGACAAGGCGTGGGTGAAGGGTTTTGGCGGGCCGATGCTCCACGATCCCAAGTCCAGCCCGCTCTGGAATACCTGATCGGCAGCCTGGACCCGGTAGCGCGCGGCGGCAACCCCCGCCGCGCGACCGCATGGCCGACTGAAAGCCTTCTCCGATCGGTTTCGTCGGGCCACGCATGAACTTCGCCGTCGACTTCAGCGACATCTGGCCGCGCGTCCCCTACCTGCTGGGGGGCGCCTGGCTGTCTCTGCAGATCGCGTTCCTCGCCTTCTGCGGCGGAATGATCATCGGGCTCTTCGGTGCGATGGCCAAGACCTACGGCGGGCCATGGCTCCGGCGAATCGTCGACATTTACGTCAGCTTCTTCACCAACACGCCGCAGTTGGTCCAGATCTATTTCATCTTTTTCGCACTGCCCGATTGGGGCGTCCGATTCTCGCCTTACGTAGCCGTGCTGCTGGGCATGACGCTCAACGCCGGCGCCTACCTGACGCAGGTGCAGCGTACCGGCTTCACCTCAGTCCGCCGGGCGGAGATCGAGGCGGCGGAAACGCTGGGCTTCACCCGAATGCAGTCGGTGCGTTACGTCATCCTGCCCCACATCATGAAGACACTGTTTCCGCCGCTGTCCAACCTCTACATCCTGATGACGCTCGGCACCTCGATGGCCGCCGTGTTCGGTGTCGAGGAGTTGACTGGCCGCGCGTTCAACATCAACAGCGAGACCTTCCGCTCCGTCGAGGTATTCCTCGTCGCGGCCGGCATTTACATTGTCATCACGTTCATGGCCACGCTGCTCCTGGCCGGCGTCGGGCGTCGCTTCTTCCGCGCCAAGATGAGTTACTTCTAGGGCGGCGGGATGTTCGAGCAGATCGTCGATGCCGCACCGCGGTTCTTCGGCTACTACAACGTCCTGTTCCTGCTGCAGGCGCTGGCGGCCACGTTCCTGCTCTCACTCGTTGGCTGCGTGCTGGGTTTCGGGTTCGGCTTCCTGCTTGCGGTGACGCGCCGGACCACCGGCAGGCGGCTGCTGCCCTTGCGCGTCCTGACGATCGTCTTTTCCGAGGCGTTCCGGCGTGTTCCGTTCCTGGTCACGCTGATGCTGGTGTTCTTCGCCTTTCAGGCACTGCGTCTCGAAACTTCCATGTTCACGGTCGCCCTCGTCAGCGTGTGCCTGATCGCCACCGCCTTCATTGCCGAGATCGTGCGCAGCGGACTCGCCTCGGTTCACCAGAATCAGTGGGACGCCGCGGCGGCGATGAACTTCACCTACCTGGAGACGTTGCGCTACATCGTCGTCCCGCAGGCGTGGAAGGTCATGCTGCCGCCTGCGTTCAGCTTCTTCGTGCTGTTCATCAAGGACACCGCGCTGGCGAGCCAGATCGGCGTGGTCGAACTCACGTTTGCCGGCAAGGTGCTGGCCAACAAAGGATTTCCCGCAGCGCTCACGTTCGGCACCATCCTGGTCCTGTACTTCGCGCTGTCGTGGCCCCTGGCCCGATTCGGGCAATGGATGGAGGTAAAGCTTGCCCCAGCTCGAACTCGTTGACCTGCGCGCGAGCTACGGCGATCACGTCGTGCTCGAACGCATCAGCTTCTCCGTGAACAAAGGCGAGATCATCAGCCTGATCGGCCCATCCGGCTCGGGCAAGAGCACGCTGCTGCGGGTTTTGGTCGGGCTGCTGCCGCCGGCCTCGGGCACCGTCCTCGTCGATGGGAAGGCGGTCGATTACCGCAGCAGTTCCGCGGTGCGCGACGCACGCGCCAGGATGGCAATCGTCTTCCAGCAATTCAACCTGTTCCAGAACATGGACGTGCTGGCCAACGTCACCATCGCACCGGTTAAGGTCAAAGGCCAGTCGCCTGCGGAGGCGGAGGCGTATGCGACCCAATTGCTCGAGCGCGTCGGGCTCGGGCACAAGCTCCACGCCTATCCCGACGAACTGTCCGGCGGGCAGCAGCAGCGCGTGGCGATCGCCCGCGCGCTTGCATTGAAACCGGAGATCGTCCTGCTCGACGAGGTAACCTCGGCGCTCGATCCCGAGCTCGTCAACGAGGTGCTCGACGTCATCCGTCTCCTCGCCGCCGACGGCATGACCATCTTCTTCGTGTCGCACGAGATGGCCTTCGTGCGCGAGGTCTCGTCGAAAGTCATCTTCATGGCCGACGGCAACGTCGTCGAGTCCGGCACCCCGGCGCAGATCTTCGACGCGCCGCAGCAACCGCGGACGCGCGATTTCGTCGGCAAAATCCTGAGGCACTGAACATGAATGAATCACGTGGACGATCGATGGCTGGTAACGGAAATGCGGCGCCGGCGGAAGAACCTCCCAACATAGCGGCGGCGCGCCCGGGTGCCCATCTGCTGATCGGCGCGGTGGACGGTCATGTGCACGCCTGCCCGCACTTGAACGGGCGCAGCCTCGATGTCTTCGAGGCGGTGGAGCAGGCCGCGGCCGCCGGCATGCGCGGCATCGGCCTGATGGACAACTTCTGCTCCAGTGTCGGCTACGCCGCGCTCGCGCGCCGGCGGCTGGCGCATCTCGGAGTCGAGGTCTTCGGCGGCGTGATCCTGGAGCCCCAGGTCGGCGGCGTGTCGGTCGACGTGGTCCGCGCGGCGCTCGGCGTCGGCTACCCGGAGAGCGGCGACAAGCATCCGGCGGATGGTGCGCGCTTCGTGTCCCTGCCCACCCATCACACGCGCACCGTCGCGCTGGCCGAGCATCGCGACGCCGCTTATGTCGCGGCCTGCCTGGCCATTCCCGAACAGGGTCCGCTGCCGGACCCGCTCCCGCAGATCCTGGACCTCGTGGCGGAGCACGACGTGGTGCTCAACACAGGGCACCTGACGGCCGCCGAAACGGTTCGCCTGATCGAGCTTGCGAAGGCCCGTGGCGTGACTCGCATCCTGTGTCCGGCGAACTACTTCACGCCGGACGACGTGCGCACGCTGACCGGGCTCGGCGCCTGCGCCGAGTTCTCGTTCTTCTTCGTCACGCATGCCACCCAGGTCGGGCTCACGCACGTCGACGCGGAGAAGCATGAAGTCGAGCCGGTGACGATCGGGCGGCTGGTCGACCTGATCGCCGCCGCGCCCGGCGATCGGGTGGTGCTGTCGGGAGACTGCGGCGTTTCGGTGCTGCCGCCGCCGGTCGAGGGATTGCGCGAGTTCCTGTGGGCATTGCGGCTTTCCGGGGTCGCGGAGACCACCCTGTCCCGGGCCGTCAGCGACAACCCGGCGCGCCTCTTCCGGCTCGCCGCCGCGTGAGCACGCTGCGCGGAAAGGTCCAGACCGTCCTGGGCCCGATCGCGCCCGAGGTGCTCGGCCGCACGCTGATGCACGAGCACGTGCTGTGCGACCTGACCCCGCCCGAGCTTGCCGCGCAGCGCCTGCCCGAGGTGGAGATCCGACTCGACAACCTGTTCGAGATCCGCCATCAGTGGTGCCGGCATCCGGGTCATCACGTGCTGGGCGACCGCGCACTCGCCGTCGCCGAGCTGGCGCGTTTTCGCGATGCCGGGGGCTCGGCGGTGGTCGAGCTGACGTGCGAAGGCATCGCGCCCGACCCTGCCGGCCTGGCCGAGGTGGCCCGGCAGACCGGGCTGCACATCGTGGCCGGTAGCGGACCCTACGTCGAAGCCTACCTTGACCGATCGCAGCGCGAGCGCAGCGTTGCCAGGACCTGTGCGGCGATGGTGCGCGCGGTG
>JBBQEY010000161.1:0-7437 GCA_038321425.1 Burkholderiales bacterium
CGCACCCGCGGCGGCCAGCGCGGTGAGATCGCGGCGGTCGAGCCGCGCGCGATGCGCGAGATCGGCCACGTCGGCGAAGGCGCGCACCGTGCGCGCCGCGACGATACGTTTGGCACTCTCTTCCTTGAGGCTCGCGACAAGGCGCAAGCCCAAGCGCAAAAAAGGGGCCAGGCTCGCATTTAAAAAAGGGGCCAGGCTCGATTTTTTCGGGGATGACGACGGGTGCTGGGAATGTTCCTGCAGAAAAATCGAGCCTGGCCCCCTTTTTATGTCGTGTTCCAGCGTGCAGTCCCACGCGCTGACCGTGGCATCGACATTGCGGATGTCGACTCCGTGCCGCCGCGCATCCTGCACCAGCTGCGACGGTGCATAGAAGCCCATCGGCTGCGAATTGATCAGCGCGGCGCAGAACGCGGCGGGGTGGTAGTGCTTCAGCCACGCCGACACGTACACCAGCAGCGAGAAACTGGCGGAGTGCGATTCGGGAAAGCCGTATTCGCCAAAACCCAGGATCTGCTGGTAGATCTGCCGCGCGAAGGCCTCGGGGAGGCCGCGCGCGCCCATGCCATCGATCAGTCGCTGCTCGAATTTCTCGAGGCCGCCCTTGCGCCGCCAGGCGGCCATCGAGCGGCGCAGCTGGTCGGATTCGCCCGGCGTGAAGCCCGCCGCGACGATGGCGAGTTGCATCACCTGCTCCTGGAAGATGGGCACGCCGAGCGTGCGTTTGAGTACGCTCTCCACTGCGGGACTGGGATAGGTGACGGCTTCCTTGCCTTGCCGGCGCTTGAGGTACGGATGCACCATGCCGCCCTGGATGGGGCCGGGCCGCACGATGGCCACCTGGATCACGAGATCGTAGAAACACGCGGGCCGCAACCGCGGCAGCATCGACTGCTGCGCGCGCGATTCGATCTGGAACACGCCCACCGTATCGGCGCGCTGGCACATCGCGTAGACGGCGGGGTCCTCCGCCGGGATGTCCTGCATCGCCAGCGGCGCGCCACGCTGCTGGCCGATCATGATGAGTGCGCGTTGAATGGCCGTGAGCATGCCGAGTGCCAGGCAATCGACCTTCAGCAGGCCCATCGCATCAAGGTCATCCTTGTCCCACTGGATGACCGTGCGATCCTTCATGGCCGCGTTTTCCACCGGCACCATGCGCTCCAACAGCCCGCGCGCGATGACGAAACCGCCCACGTGCTGCGACAGGTGCCGCGGAAAGCCCTGCAGCGCGCCGGCCAGCCTGGTGAGCCGCACCACCACCGGATTGTCAGGATCGAAGCCGGCTTCGCGGATGCGCGCGGGATCGATCGCGCGGCCATCCCACCACGCGAACATGCCGGTGAGGCGATCGACCTGCGCGAGATCGAGCCCCAGCGCCTTGCCCACGTCGCGCACCGCGCTCTTCGGACGATAGGTGATCAGCGTAGCGGCCAGCGCCGCGCGGTCGCGGCCATACTTGTTGTAGACGTACTGCATCACTTCCTCGCGCCGCTCGTGCTCGAAGTCGACGTCGATGTCGGGTGGTTCGTTGCGTTCGCGGCTGATGAAGCGCTCGAACAGCATGTTCATCCGCGAGGGGTCGACCTCGGTGATGCCGAGCGCATAGCAGACGGCCGAGTTGGCGGCCGAACCACGGCCCTGGCACAGAATGTCCTTCGCGCGTGCAAAGGCCACGATGTCGTGCACGGTGAGGAAGTAGGGCTCGTAGCGCAGCTCGCTGATCAGCGCCAATTCGTGCTCGATCATCCGGCGCACTTCCGGCGGCGTGGCCTCGGCGCGGCGATAGCGGCGGATCAATCCCGCATCCACCAGATGGCGCAGGTGGCCGGCCGGCGTGGCGCCGGGCGGCACCACTTCCTCCGGATACTCGTAGCGCAGTTCGTTCAGCGAAAACGTGCACCGCTGCGCGAGATCGATCGTGGCATCGAGCAGCACGCGCGGATACAGGGTGGCCAGCCGCGCGCGCGAACGCAGGTGCCGCTCCCCGTTGGGGAAGAGGCCGTAGCCGCATTCCGCGAGCGGCGTGCGCAGCCGGATGGCCGTCAACGTATCCTGCAGCGCGCGCCGCCCGCGGCTATGCATGTGGACGTCGCCGGTGGCGATCAATGGCAGGCCGCACACTTTCGCCAACTGCGCCAACCCGGCAAGTCGCGTGCGATCACCCGAGCGGGCGAACAACCCCGCGCCGATCCACGCGCGGCCGGGGAAGACATCGGCCAGCCAACGCGCGGGCAGTGCGTTGTCGCTGCCGTCCTTTCCTGGTATCCACACCGCGAGGCACTGCGGTGCCACCTGCGCGACATCCTCGCGGGTGAGGGCATAGGTGCCCTTGGTCGCATGCCGCCGGCCACGCGTGATGAGCTGCGCGAGATCGCCGTACGTTTCGCGATCCGTGGCGTAGAGCAGCAGCTTCATGCCGTCGGCCAGCGTGAACTCGCTGCCGACGATGAACGGCAGCCCGGCGTCCTTGGCCGCCATGTGCGCGCGCACCACGCCGGACACCGAACACTCGTCCGTCAGTGCCAGCGCCGTATAGCCGAGCGCGTGCGCACGCAGGACCAGTTCGTCCGGGTGCGAGGCCCCGCGCAAGAACGAGAAATTGGACAGGCAATGGGTCTCGGCGTACGCGGGCAGCATGCCGCCAGTATACCGTATGGATATACGGTAGTGCCCCGAACGGTCCATCGCTGTCAACGGGAAAATTAGGCGGCCGCGGATGCACCACCACGGGTCATCGCCTTCCCGGACCGGCTAAGATAAAAGCACGTCATTCTCGCCGCGACCCTCGCGCCACCTCCGATTCCATGCCCGCCATCGCCTTCGACCGCTTCTACCGCTACCCGGAACTCACCGCCATCCTGCAGGCGCTGGCGCGGGAACACCCGCAGCTCGTGGCCATCGAATCGATCGGCAAGAGCTTCGAAGGCCGCGACATCTGGGTGCTGACGGTCACCAACACCGCCACCGGCCCGTCCGCCGACAAGCCCGCGTTCTGGATCGACGGCAACATCCACGCGACCGAGGTGTCCGCCTCGGCCGCCAATCTCTATTTCCTGCACACGCTCGTCACCGGGTACGGCCACGATGCGGAGATCACGCGCGTGCTCGATACGCGCGCGTACTACATCTGTCCGCGCATCAATCCCGATGGCGCCGAGTGGGCGCTAGCCGATCATCCGAAGTGGATCCGCTCCAGCACGCGGCCGGACAAGCTGGGTGATCCGGACGTCGACGATCCGGAAGGCCTGACGGTGGAGGACGTCAACGGCGACGGCCGCATCCTGCAGATGCGCATTGTCGATGCCAACGGCGTGTGGAAGGCGCACCCGGAGGAGCCGCGTCTCATGATCCGCCGCGATCCGATCGAGACGGGCGGCACCTACTATCGCGTGCTGCATGAGGGCACGCTGCAGAACTACGATGGCCACACGATCTTCATGAAGTCGACTCCGCAGGGCCTCGACCTCAACCGCAATTTCCCGGGCTCGTGGCGCCAGGAATTCGAGCAACGCGGCGCGGGACCCTATCCGACGTCCGAACCTGAGGTGCGCGCCGTGGTCGACTTCATCGTCACGCACCCGAATGTCACCGGCGGCATCGCGTTCCACACGTGGAGCGGCGTGCTGCTGCGACCTTTCGAGAACCAGCCCGATGCCGACATGCACGCCGAAGATCTGTGGGTCTACCAGGCGATGGGCAAGAAGGGCACCGAACTCACCGGCTACCCCAGCATCTCGGTGTTCCACGAATTTCGCTATCACCCGAAGGAAGTGATCGGGGGCACCTTCGACTGGCTCTACGAGCACCTCGGCATCTACAGCTGGGTCGTGGAGATCTGGTCACCGATGCGCGAGGCGGGCATCACCGATTACCACTATATCGACTGGTTCCGCGATCATCCGATCGAGGACGATTTGAAGATCCTGCGCTGGAGCGACGAGACGCTCGGCGGACTTGCGCATCATCCGTGGCAGCCGTTCGATCATCCGCAGCTGGGGCCGGTGGAAATCGGCGGCTGGGACCGGATGTATGCGTTCGGCAATCCGCCGTTGCCATTGCTCGAAAACGAGTTGAAGCGGTTTCCGAAGTGGCTGCTGTGGCAGGCGCTGATCTCGCCGTTGCTCGAATGCGTGCATGCGGATGCGGTGGCCACGGGTGGCGGCCACTACAAGGTGGCGCTCGTCGTGCAGAACACCGGCTGGCTGCCCACGTATCTGTCGAAGCGCGCACTGGCGCGCAAGACGGTGCGTGGCGTGGTGGCCGAACTCGCGTTGCCGGATGGCGCGACGCTGGTGCAGGGCAAGCGCGTGATCGAGGTGGGGCAGCTCGAAGGCCGCGCGTACAAGCACACCGGCATCTCGTTCTGGGGTGACGCGCACACGACCGAGGACCGTCTCAAAGTCGAGTGGGTCGTGCGCGGCAAGCCGGGGGATGTGCTGCAACTCACCGCGCGGCATGATCGTGCGGGCGTGGTGCGGGTGGAAGTCACGTTGGCTTGAGCATGCTGATCAACATCATTCGAGACATTTTCGGCGGGCGCCAACGTAGCGAAGGCGCGCGAAACAGACCGCGCTGACGGCCATCCGCTGCGGCACATGGCCCCGCAGCGGATGGCCGTCCACTACCTGGCGACCGGCAAACGCGGTTGATCAGGCGTCGTACTTGAACGACAGCGACACGCGGGCGCGATATGCGACCACCTTGCCGTCCTCAATCTTCATGTCGAGCTTGCTGACTTCGGCCACGCGCAGGTCGCGCAGGGACTTCGCGGCGGTTTCGACGGCGTTCTTGGCAGCGTCTTCCCACGAGTTCTTGCTGGTGCCGATGATCTCGGTGACGCGATACACGCCGGCTGCACTATTCTTCTTTGCCATGGAGCATCCTCCTTCGAATAAAGAGGCGCGGTACCGGTTGATCGCCTCGGGACAATCATCATAGACGCGTTGCCGCGAAGGGCAAAGCCAATGCAGGCTGCGCCTTGCCGGGTCGTCGCGCTCCTATTTCTTGAAGTCCGGCAGCCGCAGACCGTCCCGTACCGCCTGGTCCAGCGCGGCCTCGGACGTGCGGATGGCGGGCAACCGCGCGATCACGGCGTCAAGGCGCGCCCGCGGCACGACCACGACACCATCGAGGTCGGCTACGATGACATCGCCGCTGGCCACCGGATGGCCGGCGACGTTGATCGGGTGGCCGACCGTGCCGGGCCCGCTGCGTGCAGGCGAATTGGGCGTGACGCCGATGCAATAGCAGGGCAGGCCCACCATGCGGATGCCGGGCAGGTCGCGCACGCAGCCGTCGGTGACGAAGCCCACGGCGCCGCAGTTGCGCGCCATGCCCAGCACCAGGTCGCCGGTGACGGCGCATCCGGTGTAGCTGCCGGTCGTGCACACCACGACATCGCCGGGTTGGATCGCTTCGAGCGCGGCAATCAGCGCGAGGTTGTCCGCAGGGCCGGCGTCGCAGGTCACGGCGACGCCGCAAAACCTCGTCTGCTCTGCGATCACGGGCTTGATCCGGTAGTCGAGCGCGCCGCTGCCGCCCATCGCATCCACCAGGAATCCCGTCGGCGTGCCGCGCAGGGCTTCGACCTGGGCCGCGGTCGGCCGCACAACTTCCTGGCGCTGAATGCTTGGCGCTTCGTCGATCATTGTCCTATCCTCCACATTGGGGAGACCATGGTAACGATTGATTTGCAGGGCGTCCACGCCGAGCCTTTTCCAATATGGTATGAGCCCGAAGGCGGGCCGTGTTTCCAACATGGTGTGAGCCTGAAGGTCGGGGGTTTGGGTCGATCATCCGAGGATGGTGATCGACATGAACGAAACGAAGCTGACCACGATCGGCCAGATCCGCGAATTTCTGGCCGGGACGACCGCCATCGAGTGGACGCCGGAAGCGGACGATGCGGCGCGCTATGCTTTCATCGCCAAGGTGCTGTTGCGCTTCGACTACGGGCGCCTAGGACGCCAAGACAAGGGGGTGCTGCGCCTCTATCTGGCCCGGACGAGCGGTTATTCGCGGGCTCAGCTAGCGCGCCTGATACGGCAGTACACCCGCGGCGGCCGGATCCGCCAGCGCTATGGCCGGCCCCGCGCCGGCTTTGCCCGCACCTACACCGACGCCGATGTGCGCTTGCTGGCGGCCACCGATACCCTGCACAGCACGCTGTCCGGGCCGGCCACCAAGAAACTCATGGAGCGCGCCTATCACGTCTTTGGTGATGGTCGCTATGCGCGCTTGGCGCTCATCTCCGTGGCTCATCTCTATAACCTCCGCCAGCGGGCCGGTTATCAGCGGCTGCGGCGGCAGTGGACGAAGACCCGGCCAGTCACCATCGCCATTGGCGAGCGCCGCGCGCCGGCCCCCAACGGCCAGCCCGGCTACATTCGTGTCGATAGCGTCCATCAGGGCGATCAGGACGGGGTCAAGGGCGTCTACCACATCAATGCCGTGGACTGCATCACCCAATTCGAGATCGTCGCCACCTGCGAGCGCATCAGCGAAGCGTTTCTGCTCCCCGTCCTCGAACAATTGTTGACCAGCTTCCCCTTCACCTTGCTCGGCTTTCACGCCGATAACGGCTCCGAATACATCAATCACCACGTGGCCAAACTACTCAACAAACTGCTGATCGAGGAATTCACCAAGTCCCGCTCGCGCCACAGCAACGACAACGCCCAGGTCGAGTCCAAGAATGGCGCGGTGATCCGCAAACACCTCGGCTACAGCCACATCCCGCAACGCTTCGCCACCCTGGTCAATACTTTCTGCCGCGACTTCCTCAACCCCTACGTCAATTTCCACCGCCCGTGCCTGTTCGCTGAAACCATCACCGATGCCAAAGGCAAACAACGCAAACGCTACCCCTACCGCTTGATGATGACACCGTACGAAAAACTCAAGTCACTCGCCAACGCCGAGCGCTTCCTCCGCCCCGGTGTAACCTTCCAACAACTCGATACCCAGGCCGCGGCCATGAGCGATAATGACGCCGCGCAGCGCCTCAATCAGGCGCGCGCAACACTCTTCAAAACCATATCAAATCGATCCAAAACCGCCGCCTGATCGCCTTCATAAAACCGCCCGTTCAGGCTCATACCTGTATTGGAAACTACTGTTCTGAGTTCCCTCCGCGGCCCTTATTGCAGGCGACCGCATCGCCGCGGAACAGGCGCCCCCCGTCGGAAGCCCTCAGCAACGTTCAAAGAAGGTCTGGCGCTGGCGCCGAAAACACTGTTGCGCGCGGCGGTGACGGCCCTGGCCGTGCCGGCGGCGACGCCCGCTGCGGCCGTGCCAAGCGCCAACTCGGCACCGCCCGCCGACGAACCCATCCACCGCCACGCCGCTCGCTATGCGTGGGCCGTGCTGCTCGCCCGCATCTATAAAGTGTTCCCGCTCCGCTGCCCGCCGGGCCCAATATCTCCGTATCGAGAC
>JBBQEY010000162.1:0-7357 GCA_038321425.1 Burkholderiales bacterium
GGACGTGCGATGGCGTGCGGGCTTCGCGCAGCTGGCCGGCAACGGCCTTCGCTTCGACCTGCAGACGCCGTGGTGGCATCTTGCGGAGGCCGCGCAACTCGCCGCTGACTATCCGGGGACGACGATCATCCTCAATCACACCGGGCTGCCGTCCGACCGCAGTGCCGAGGGCATTGCCGGCTGGAAGAAAGCGATGACGACGCTCGCCGCGCAACCCAACGTCAAGGTCAAGATTTCGGGACTGGGGCAGGCCGGGCAGGCATGGACGCCGGCGTCCAACGGCGACATCGTGCGCACCGTGATCGATCTTTTCGGCACCCGGCGCTGCATGTTCGCCAGCAATTTCCCCGTTGACAGTCTGTGTGCAACGTTTCCGACGATCTTCGGCGGCTTCCGCGAGATCGTTCGCGATTTTTCCGCCGAAGACCAGCGCGCGCTGTTCCGCGACAACGCCATTCGAATCTATGCGATGCAGGATCCACCCGCCGCCCGTCTACAATCAAGCGAGAAATCAGCATGAATGATCAGAAGCAGACCATTGCCTTCATCGGTCTTGGTGTGATGGGCCGGGAGATGGCCATCAACCTTCTCAAGGCCGGCTTTCCGGTCGTCGTCTTCGACACGAGGGTCAAGGCCGTGGAAGATCTCGTGAGTCACGGCGCCATCGGCGCCAGCGGCGTGGCGCAGGCTGCGGAACGTGCGGCGATCGCGATCACGATGCTTCCCAATACGCCCGAGGTCTCCGAGGTAATCCTGGGCCCCAATGGCCTGCTCGCCCATCCGCCATCGGGAAAGCTCATCATCGATATGAGCACGATTTCGCCGGAAGCCACGCGCGATATGAGCAAGGCGCTCGCCGATGCCGGCATCCAGCTACTCGATGCACCCGTGTCCGGCGGGCCGGCAGGCGCGACCAACGCCAAGCTGTCCATCATGGTCGGCGGTGACAACGACGCGTTCGCGCGGGCGCAGCCCGTGTTCGCGGCAATGGGTACAACAATCGTCCATGTGGGGGCCTCGGGTGCCGGCCAGACGGTCAAGCTGTGCAACCAGCTCATCGTCGGCATCAATCTCCAGGCGATTTCGGAAGCGCTTGCGCTGGCCCGTGCATCCGGCCTCGATCTCGACAAGCTTCGCGAAGTGCTGCTTGGTGGCGCGGCGTCGTCGTGGATGCTCCAGAACTTGGCGCCGCTGATGATCGCGCGCGATACGCGTGCGGGATTCCGGATCGACCTGATGTTCAAGGACCTTCGACTTGTCAATGAACTCGCGTACGCATTGAACACGCCGCTGCCTGCCACCGCCCTGGTGACTTCCCAATACCTCGAGGCCCGCGCGCACGGGGAGGGGAGCAATGGCAACCAGGCACTGTTCCGGGTCTATGACCGGATGACCAACACTGGCTCTTGATGATGGGATACAAGCTCGAATTCGCCGACGTGCTTGCCCAGTGGCCGTTGTTCGTCCAGGGCGCGTGGATGACCATCCAACTCTCCGCACTGGCGGTGGTGCTGGGGTTCACCATTGGCACGCTCTGCGCCATAGGTCGCCGAAGCCGGTATCGATTGCTGTCGTTTGCCTGCGGCACCTATGTCGAGGCCGTGCGCAACACGCCGTTGCTGATTCAGATATTCATCGTGTTCTTCGGGCTTTCGAGCGCGGGATTCAAGATACCGGCGTTCGCGGCAGCGCTCGTCGCGTTGGTCCTGAACGTAGGGGCCTACACTTGCGAAATCATGCGCGCTGGCATGGATGCCGTGCACAAAGGCCAGATCGAAGCAGCGGAGTGCCTGGGATTACGGCGTGCGCAGGTCTACTGGCACGTGATCCTCAGGCCGGCCATGGAGAAGGTTGATCCGGCGCTGACGAGCCAGTTCGTCCTGCTGATGCTCGCGTCATCCATCACCTCGCAGATCGGCGTCGAGGAACTGACCGCTGTCGCCAATCGCGTGCAGTCGGATACCTATCGTTCCTTCGAATCATTCATTGTCGTGGCCGTCATCTACATCGTGCTCTCGTGGATGATGCGGGGTGGATTGTGGGCAATCGGGCAGGTGGTTTTCACGCGCCGGCGCAAGCTCGGCACATTGGCCTAGCCGGAGCGGCACAGAATGGGCGGCGCGTTCAACGTCAATCACTTCAACTTCATGTTGACTGGGGCCGTGTGGACCGTGGGCTTGTCGTTGATCGCGTTCGCAGGGGGTGGCCTGCTTGGATTTGCCATTGCATTGGCGCGCGTATCCCGCAACCGCCTGCTGCGCTGGCCAGCCACGGTCTATGTCCAGCTGGTGCAGGGAACGCCGCTCCTGATCGTGATGTTCCTGTGCTATTTCGGGCTGGCCATGTTGGGCCTCAACCTGCCGGCCATCGTGGCCGCCGGATTGTCGATGACGATCTACGTTGGCGCCTACGCCGGTGAAATCTGGCGCGGGTGCATCCAGTCCGTTCCGCGCACCCAGTGGGAGGCGGCAGAGTGCCTGGCGCTTCGTCGGTGGCAGCGCATGCGCCTGGTCATTCTGCCGCAGGCGGCACGCATTGCCACGCCTCCCACGGTCGGACTCATGGTGCAGGTCGTCAAGAACACGTCGCTGGCGTCCATCGTTGGCTTCGTCGAGCTGACGCGCGCGGGACAGCTCGTCAACAATTCGATCGTAGCGCCGCTGCTCGTCTACATGCTTGTCGCCGGCATCTATTTCGCGTTGTGCTTTCCGCTTTCGTGGTGGAGCCGGAAGCTCGAAGTGCGGCTCAATTTTGCGCATCGCAGGCAGCCTGACCTGGCGTTTGCCCCCGCATGAGCGCCGTCGTCTCGCTGGAGGACGTCCACAAGAGCTTCGGGGCGCTCAAGGTGCTTAATGGCGTGAGCTTCGATGTCCGGAAGGGTCAGGTCGTGGCGATCATTGGCCGCAGTGGCTCAGGCAAGAGCACGGCACTGCGATGCATCAACAGGCTGGAGACAATCGACCACGGGCGGATTGAAGTTTGCGGCCACGTCGTGAGCGATGAACGCGTCGATCTCAATCGACTTCGCCGGGACATCGGCATCGTGTTCCAGAGCTACAACCTGTTCCCTCATCTGACCGTGGAGGAGAACATCTCTCTCGGGCCCCGCCATGCCAAAGGCATGCCTCTGGCCGAGGCCCGGCGAATCACCACGGAGGTCCTTTCGCGCGTCGGACTACTCGACAAGCTGCACGCCTATCCGGAGCAACTGTCTGGAGGTCAGCAGCAGCGTGTCGCAATCGCCAGGTCGTTGGCGATGTCGCCGCAGGTCATGCTCTTCGACGAAGTCACTTCCGCACTTGACCCTCACCTGACCGGAGAAGTACTGCGCGTCATCGAGCAACTGGCCGCCGGTGGTATGACCATGATCCTGGTGACCCATGAGATGGCATTCGCCCGCAAAGTCGCCGATGTGGTGATCTACATGCACGAGGGGCGCGTCTGGGAGACGGGGGCGGCCGCATTGCTGTCGTCGCCTGCCACATCCGAGTTGCAGCAGTTTGTCGGAGTGACGCTTTGATCCGTGGAGTAATCGCAGATTCAAACCAACGCTGACGCCCACCAGGGCACAAGGAGGATTCATGTTCAAGTTGCCGTCGTTGTCTCGTCGCCTCATGCTGATCGCAGGCATTGCTGTCCTGACTGCCTCTGCCGTTCATGCCGGTGCCCTCGATACCATCAAGCAGACGAAGAAGGTGCGTGTCGGTATTGACCTTGCCATTCCGCCGTACGGCATGGTCGACGACAAGCTGCAGCCGGCGGGTGTCGACGTCGATGTGGCAAGGCTGATCGCCGCGGACCTCGGCGCCACGCTGGATATTGTGTCGACGACTGGTCCAACGCGGATTCCGAATCTGCAGACCAACAAGGCCGATCTCATCATCTCCACGCTGTCGATCACGCCGGAACGGCAGAAGGTGATCGATTTTTCCGTACCCTACGCGGGGCTACAGACTATCGTCTTTGCGCCCAAGGCCACAAAGATAGCGGGTGTCGGGGATCTTGCCGGGAAGTCGGTGGCGGTTACCCGTAGCACTACGCAGGACACCCACCTGACCCGGGAGGCCAAAGGCGCACAGATCGTGCGCTATGAGGATGACGCGACACTGGTCACTGCCGGCGTCACCGGTCAGGCGGACATCATCGGTGCCGCGCCCATGCAGCTGCATGCAGTCAATCAGAAAAATCCCGACCGCCAGATGGAGGCCAAATTCGTACTGTCCAACTTTGGGCTGGGGATCGGCATGCGCAAGGACGAGCCCGAACTTCTGGCGTGGGTCAACAGCTGGGTGAAGGCCAACCTCAACAATGGCAAGCTGAACGCCATCTACAAGAAGCACTTTGGGCGCGACCTTCCGGATGAGATCGTCGCCGGAGGCAAGTAGACTTTGATCGTGGAGCCGGACTGATCATGGGCAACGCACTTCCATCGATTGGCTACGTCGGCATCGGGCTCATGGGACTGCCCATGGTCAAGCGCCTCGTGTCACTCGGGTATCCGGTGCGCGCGTTTGACATCCTGCCCGCGCAGGTCGACGTGGCGCAGCAGGCAGGCGCGGGCGCCGCAACCTCCCCCGCGGACGCTTCGCGGGGCGTGGACTTCGTGTTGCTCAACCTGCCGACGACCGACGCGGTCGAGCTGGCGATGTTCGGCGACGCCGGCGTGGCCAGTGTGCTGGCGCCGCCGCAGCTCGTGATCGATTTCTCGACGGTGAAAGTGGACAAAGGTCGCGCGTTTGCGGCGATGCTGCTCACGCAGACCGGTTGCGCTTGGGTGGATGCGCCGGTGTCGGGGGGGCCGCCAGCGTCGGGTACGGGTTCGCTGACGGTGATGGCGGGAGGTAACGAAGCAGACATCACACGCATCGCTCCCTTGATGGCACAGCTCTCGGCGCGGTTCACGCACATGGGACCCGTCGGTGCGGGGTTGGTGGCGAAGATGATCAACCAGCTCATCGTCGGTTGCACGCATGCCGTACTGGCCGAGGCGTTGCTGATGGCCGAGTCCGCCGGCATCGACGCAGCTCGCATCCCGGAATGCCTGGCGGGCGGTCACGCGGATGGCACGCTGCTGCAGCGGCTCTATCCGCGGATGGCCGCGCGCGATTTCGCGCCGCAGGGCTATGCGCGCCAGTTGCTGAAGGATCTCGAGATGGTCAACGAGTTTGCCGGCGGCATGAAGGTGCCGGCGCCGATGACCGGCGAGGCATTGTCGCTATACCGGATGCTGATTCACCAGGGTTTCGCCGAGCTCGATACGTCGGCGGTGTTCAAGTTGTACGAAGGACCATCGCGAAGTTAAATGTGGCACTCCGTAGGCGAGGCGTCAGCCTCGCAGAACGTGGCATTCTGTAGGCGAGGCTTCAGCCTCGCATGCACGCGAGGCTAAAGCCTCGCCTACGGAAGCTGCAGAGAAGCATGCTCGATAACCGAAGGAGGAAACGCAATGCAAACCAGGATTCGCAAGATGCTTTCGATCTCCGCGGCCGTTGTCGCCGCGACGTTGCTGGCCTCGCCGCTGGCGCACGCGCAGATCAAGATCCGCTATGCGCACGTGGGCGTCGCCAACGCGCCGCAGACGCTCTATGCCGACGAAGTGGCGAAGCTCGTCAAGGAACGCACCAACGGCCGCGTGGAGTTCCAGGTGTTCCCGAATTCGCAACTTGGAGGCGTGGGCGAGATGGTGGATGGCATCAAGTCCGGCGCCATCCAGATGGGCCACCACGACTTCGCGTCGCTCGGCAAGATCGTTCCCGACACCGCGGTGTTCAACACGCCGTTCGTATATCGCGATGCGGCGCACAGCCTGCGGGCCACCGATGCGAGGACGTCGCCGGCGCTCGTCAAGATCAACCAGCAGCTGGTCGACAAGGGCAACATGCGCATCATCGGCAGCTTCTTCCAGGGCACGCGGCAGTTGACGTCCAAGGAAAAAGTGCTGTCGCCGAAGGACATGGCCGGCAAGAAATACCGCGGCGTGCCGGTGAAGTTGTGGTCGTCGATGCTGACGGGCATGGGCGCGGTGGCAACCCCGGTGGAGGTATCCGAGCTCGCGACGGCGCTGGCGACGGGCCTGGTGGTGGGTCAGGAAAATCCGCTGCCCAACATCTTCACTCTGAAGCTCTTCGAAGTACAGAAGTACGTGATGATGACCAACCATATGCAGTCGGTGCTGTCGGTCTTCGTCAACGAGAAGGCATGGCAGGCGATCCCGGCCGCGGACCGCAAGATCATCGAGGACACGATGGCCGAAGTGGGTGCCAAGACCCTCGACTGGGACAAGCAGACCGCCGCCAAGTTTCGCGCCGACCTCGAAGGCAAGGGCATGGTGTTCATCGAGGAGAAGGACGGCCTTGATGTTGCCGCGTTCCAGAAGGCGGTGTTGGGGCAGGTCAACAAGGACTTCCCCGAATGGACTGGCTACATCGAACAGATTCGCGCCGTCAAATAGGAGGCGCGCGCTGATGCGCGCGCCAACGGCAGTTACGCAATTCCCGCGGGCAAAGCCCGCAGGAATTGCCGGCAGAATCACGATGCGGTGCCGGCGCGCGCGCGTGGCGCCGATCCACAATTCACTGCGGAAGGTCGTGTCCTGATGAAACTCCTGAACGGTCTGCGTGCCGCGGTGCGCTGGATGTGCCTGGCCCTGATGGCGGCACTCATCCTGACGCCACTCGCGCAGATCGTGATGCGCGGCATCTTCAACGTGCCGATGGCGGGTGCGGAGGAACTGGCGCGCTACTTCCTGATCACGCTCACGTTCATCGGCGCGTCGTACGTGACGCAGCAGGGCGGGCAGATCCGGATGGAGGAAATGCAGGTAGCGATCCCGCCGCATCCGCGCTGGCTGCTGCAGCTTGGCATCGAGGTCTCCGGAATCGCGATGTTCGGCGTGCTGCTGGTGGCGGGCTGCATCACGATCGCCAACAACCTCAACAACCAGACGGCGACACTGGAGATGCCCTTCTGGCTGTTCATGGCGCCGTTGGTGGTGGGTTCGCTGTTGCTGGTGGTCGAGACGGTGGCCATGTTCGCGCATACGTGGAAGCGGCGGCGCCCCGAAGAAAAACAGACGGTCCTGAGCTGACGGGAAACGCACTATGGAAGGCCTGCTCGTCATACTGGCGTTCGTTGCACTTTTCATGCTGGGGTTCCCGGTCGTACTGGCGATCGGCATCCCGTGCATCGTGTACATCTTGGCCAATGGCCTGCCCCTCGACCTGATCGCGCAGCGAACGCTGTACGCACTCGATTCGTTCCCGCTGGTGGCGGTCCCCGTGTTCCTGTTCGTCGGCAGCCTGATGAACAGCGCGGGCATCTCGAAGTACATCTACAAGTTCGCCGACACCGCCGTCGG
>JBBQEY010000163.1:0-7315 GCA_038321425.1 Burkholderiales bacterium
TCGGTAACGTCATTGCGTCGCGCGGATGCGACACCGGAAACGCCGCGCCGTCGGGCTGGCGGATGAAGGTATCGGCGGCGGCCGACGGCAACCACAGCCAGCGGCCGGCCTTGGGCAACGGCGCCAGTGCCGGTTCGGCGAAGAGCCGAGCGAAATCGCGTGAGAGCGCATCGACCAAGGCGCGATCCGTGACGGTGGCCACCACGCGGCCTTGTGCATCGCGCGCGGACACGTGCAACTGCTGTTCGCTGGCCGGGCGCGCGAAGACATCCTCGAGCGCGAAGGCGGCGGCGGCGCCGACGCGATCGGCCGGCATTGGCGGAAGTTGCAGCGACGCGAGGCGGACGCGGGAGGCGGCCAGCACGCCTTCGCGGCGCGCTGCGTCGGGCCATGCCGACGGCACGCCATGGCCCGAGCGCAACCGGTGCCCGTGCGCGTCGAACAGCGCCCAGGCAGCGGCGCGGGCGGGCAGGGGTACCGCTTCGAGCACGACGCGGAGAACGGACATGGCGGACAGGCGTGAGAGGGGAGCGCGCGTAGTGTAACCGCGTGCCGTTACTCGAGGGTTTGCCAGAGCACGACCGGAGCTTGGCGTGCCTCGCGCTTTAACAGCGCCCGCGCCTGCGCGATGGCGTCGCCTTGCCGCGAGGTGACGGTCACGATGAAGTAGTTGCTGGTCACGCCGAAGCCCACTTCATCGGCCAGGGCAACACCCGCGGGAAGCCGCGACCGGAAGTTGGAGACACTGGTGTAGGGCGCGCGCGCGCGATCGGCCAGCAGCGCGGCTACCGCGTCGCCGCGCAGGTCCGGCAACGCCGCCGTCAACACCTCGGGGGATGCCGTGTTGACGTTGAGCGGCGCGATGGCGGGAAGCGCGGTGACGAATGGCGCGACGGCGGCGTACGCATTGCCGCCCACGCCGCGCACGGCGCTGATCTCCGCCGGTCGCACCAGTGGCGCATTGGCGGCGAGCGATGCCGATGTTGCCGACGCATAGGCCGCGTCTTCGGCGCCATTGGCGCGCGGCACCACATCGGGGTCGATCCAGTCGCCGATCGCGTCGAGCAGCGCAGGGGCGAGACCCTTGCCGGCGAAGAGCCGCGCCAGTCGTGCCCGGTCGATGTTGGCAGCGGGATCGTCGCGCCCGAGTGCGTTGAGGTTGAGACGTCCCTGCGCGTCCTCGATGCGGCCTTCGATCGTGCCGTTGGCGATCGGGGTGGCGGGCAACGACAGCGACCACGGTTCGCGGAGGTGGTCGAGCGATCCCGCGCGCGCGTCCTCGCGCACAATCTGGCGCGCCCACTGGATACCGGCCAGCGCCAGCGACTGCGCCTGCACCTGGTCGCGGCGGTGCGCGACATCCGCCAGCCAGCGTTGCTGGTCGGCCGCCAGCGCAACGGCCACCACCGCGACCAGCGCGGCCACCAGCATCGCCATCAGCAGCGCAGCGCCTTGGTGTGGGCCTCTCATCGCAGCACGAAGTCCCGGTCGACACGCAGTCCGTCGGCAAGCGTCAGCGTCATCCGCACTGCACGCGGCAAGTCGGCGTCATCCGGGCCGGGCCAGCGGTCGCGCCACGCGCCATCGCGCGACAGGTACGCGAGTTCAAACTGCGCGACATCCGAAGCCAGTGCAAACACGGCGGGCGCGGTGCCTTCGACGCGGTCGAGGTGTGGCCAGTAGGCGATCTCGATCGTGCCGTCGCGCCAGCGATAGCCGACGCGCTGGCCGGCCAGCGCCGGTTCGACGCTGAATTCCGCGCCTGCACGCGTGAAGGCCAGCGCGCTCTGCCGTCCGGGTCCCAGTGTGCCGGCCCACGGTGCTTCGCGCGTGCCGCCGACGCGCACGCTGCGCGGCACGGCCTGCCGGATATCCGCTTCAAAGCGCGCGAAGATAGCCTCGAGCGTGCGCCAGCGGTGCGCTTCGGCGGCAAGTCGCGACTCGCCATCGGTCAGCGCGGCCGTGGCCCGGTAGGCCAGCACCGCGATCGTGGCGAAGATGGCCAGCGCCAGCAATGCCTCGACCAGCGTGAAGCCGCGCGCCCTGGTGCGCGTCATGGTGCGGCTTCCGGATTCCCGAGAAATCCGATCAACTGCGCCAGCGCATAGTCCGGGGTCTCGGGATCGGCGACGGTGATCGCGATGCGGCGAAACGCGGGATTGGGTGTATTGCCGATCGAGACGCGCCACACGAAACGCGTACCGGCCTGCACCACGTCACCACTGGCATTGCCCAGCGCCGGCCATGGCGTCGACATCTGCGCCGCGGCAAGCCGATTCTGCGCGACCCAGAGCGCCAGCGTGCGGGCCTTCAGCGCGGAAGCGGTGTCGGCACCCTGGGCCAGCGCGCGCATGCCGGCGGCAAGCGCCACCGCCACGATGGCCAATGCCACGAGGATCTCGACCAGCGTGAAGCCGCGGCCGCGGGTCATCGCGCGATGGCGTCCGCCGTGGACCACGCGACGCGATTGAGCGGATCGGCGGCGATCACCAGCGTGATCGATGCTGCGGACAACGTGAACGCGAAGGGATCGTTGCGTCCCGTCGGGCGCAGCGGGAAGATCGTATCCGCCGGCACCGGCGCGCCCGCGAAGTGGGTGGCCTGCAGGTACATCGCCCCCGGCAGCGTGCGCGGTGCCAGCACATCGTCGTCGGCCAGCGGTTGCCATGCGCCGCGTTGCGGTTCGCGCCGCCAGAACCGCCAACCCGTGCCCTCCGCCGACACGCCCAAGGTTTCGGCGCGCACCTGGGCGCGGGCCGCTGCGTGTTCGAGCGCGCCGGCGAAACGCCGGGCCTCGCGCGTCGCGGCGCCCGTGTCGTCGCCCGACCAGGCGAGGGTGGCTACCGTCGCAGCAATCCCCAGCACGACGAGCACCACCAGGATCTCGATCAGAGTGAAACCGGCCGGGCCAGCGGCCATGCGTGCAACGCAACGACCGGCTACAGGTCCCATGAGCCGATGTCGGCGTCGTTGCCGCCGCCACCGGGTTGGCCGTCGGCGCCAAAACTGAACACCTCGATGTCGCCACGAACACCGGGAATGACATAAACGAAGGCGCGGCCCCACGGATCCTTGGGCAGGCGTTCCAGGTAGCCACCGGGCTTCCAGTTCGCGGGCACCGGCGGCTGCTCCGGCTTTCCCACCAGTGCCTGCAGGCCCTGTTCTGCGGTCGGATAGCGCTGGTTGTCGAGGCGATAGAGCTTCAAAGCCTGCATGATCGTCGCGATGTCGCTCTTGGCGGCGATCACGCGGGCCTCGTCGGGGCGCTCCAGCACGCGGGGGACCACCAGCGCGGCCAGCACACCGAGGATCACGATCACCACCATGATCTCAATCAGCGTGAAGCCGCGCATGGGGCAGCGAACGGGCGGGGCAATTGGGCGTGGCGTGGACATCGCCCGATTATAATGCGCCGCTGTGCGCGTTCCGGGTTTCCCCCTGACGCGCCCCCTCCATGTCGATCGCGCGCGCCTTCCGTATTGTCCTGTTGCTGGCCGTGCTCGCTGCATTGGTCGCCGGCGGGCTCGCCTGGCATGCGTTGTCGCAGCCGTTGCCGTTGCCGCGATCGCCGCTCGCCTTCGATGTGCGCAGCGGTACGTCGCTCGCGACAGTGGCGCGCGACCTCGAAGTCGCCGGCGTGCTGCCGCAGCCATGGGCGCTGCGCCTGCTCGCCCGCTGGCGCGGCACGGACCGCGCGATCAAGGCCGGCAGTTACGAAATTGAGACCGGCATCACGGTGCCGCAACTGCTGACTATGCTCACTGACGGCGATGTGACACTAAGCGCGTTCGTCATTGTCGAGGGCGCGACCTTTGCCGAGATGCGGCGTGCACTGCGCGCCAACCCGTCATTGCGCAATACCGTGCTCGACCTGCCCGACGCGGAGGTGATGACACGCCTGGGTGCGCCCGGTGTTTCCGCGGAAGGTGCGTTCCATCCCGACACCTACTTCTTCGCGGCCGGCAACGCCGACGCGGCGGTGCTGTTGCGCGCGCGCAAGGCGCACCTCACGCGGTTGGCGGCAGCGTGGGCCCGCCGCGCACCGAACCTGCCGCTGCAATCGCCGGAAGAATTGCTGGTGCTGGCGTCGATCGTCGAAAAGGAGACCGGACGGGCTGCCGACCGGCCGGCCATTGCCTCGGTGTTCATCAACCGGCTGCGCGCGGGCATGCGGCTGCAGACCGACCCGACGGTAATTTATGGAATGGGTGAACGCTTCGACGGCAACTTGCGCAAGCGCGACCTCGAAGCCGACACGCCATGGAATACTTATACACGCGATGGCTTGCCGCCGACGCCCATCGCCATGCCGTCGCAGGCTTCGCTCGATGCGGTCGCGCAACCGCCGGCCACCGCATACCTCTATTTCGTCGCGCGCGGCGATGGCACGTCCCAGTTCTCGACGAATCTCGCCGACCACAACCGCGCCGTGGCAAAATTCCAGAAGGGCGGGCGCTGACATCCCGGCGTGACCCCGTCTCCTTCTTCCTGTGAACATTCCCCGCGGCCGCTTCATTTCGCTCGAGGGCGTCGACGGCGCCGGCAAGAGCACGCACGTGGCGACGCTCGCCGAGGCGATCGCCGCGCAGGGCCATCGCGTCGTGACCACGCGCGAACCCGGCGGCACGCCGCTCGGCGAAGAGTTGCGCAGGCTGCTGCTGCACACGCCGATGACGCCCGACACCGAGGCCCTGCTGATGTTCGCCGCCCGCCGCGAGCACGTCGAGCAGGTGATCCGGCCGGCGCTTGCGCGCGGCGATTGGGTGCTGTGCGACCGCTTCAGCGATGCCACCTATGCCTACCAGGGCGGCGGGCATGGCATGCCGGCGGCGCGCATCGCCGAACTCGAGCGTTTCGTGCACGACGATTGCCGGCCCGACCTGACCTTGCTGTTCGACGTGCCGCCCGCGGTGTCCCGCGAACGCCTCGCGCGCGCCGTGGGCGATGGCCGCGAACTCGACAAGTTCGAGCGCGAGCGCGACGATTTTTTCGTGCGCGTCCGCGACGTTTACCTCTCGCGTGCCGCGGCCGAACCCGCACGGTTTCGCATCGTCGATTCGACGCAGACGCGCGAGCAGGTCCGCGCGCAGCTGTTGCGCATCATTGCTGCACCATGAATTGCTGCACGATGAGTTCGCCATGAGTGTCGAAGCCGCCGATGTCACCGCGCCCCACTGGCCAGCCCTGCTGCCCTGGCAGCAGGAACCCGCTGCCACGCTGCTGGCGGGACGCGCCGCCTGGCCGCATGCGCTGCTGCTTGATGGACCGCGCGGCATCGGCAAACGCGCGCTGGCGATGAACCTGGCGCAGGCATTGCTGTGCGAGACACCCACCGCAACCGGTTTCGCCTGCGGCACCTGTCCCAGTTGTGGCTATGCGCGCGCCGGGCAGCATCCGGACCTGCGTCTCGTGGAGCCGATCACGGTCGAGGACGATGGCGCCATCAAGCACCTTGACGCCATCCCGGTGGATCACACCCGTGCGCTGATCCGCTGGACGCAGGTGACGAGCCACCGCGGCCGCGCCAAGGTGGCGATCGTGGTTCCTGCGGAAGCGATGAACGCCGCGGCTGCCAACGCGCTGCTGAAGACGTTGGAGGAACCACCCCCGGGTACGTATCTGCTGCTGGTCGCGCATCAGCCGGCACGGCTGCCCGCGACGATCCGCAGCCGCTGCCGGCACGTGCCGGCGCCACGCGCTACGCCCCTGCAGGCGCAAGCCTGGCTGCAGGCGCAGGGGCTTGCCGACGCAGCGTCGCTGCTGGGACAGGCGGGTGGGGCGCCACTGGTGGCCGTGACTCTTGCCGATCCGGCACTGCAACAGGAGCGCCGCGTGTGGCTCGACGCGCTCGCCGCGCCGCGGTCGATGTCGCCGGTGGCGCTGGCCGCGCGCATCGACGGTGCTCCGCGCGAGGAACGCAAAGCGCGACTCGCCCTCGGCATCGACTGGCTGATCGCATGGACCGCCGATCTCGGTCGCATCAGCAGTGGCGGCAGTGCTGCGTTCAACCCCGATTTTGCGGCGCCGCTGGCCGAACTGTCGCGCGTGGTGGCGCGGCGCGCCCTCTTTCGCTATCATCGGTCACTGCTGCGCCAGCGTACGCTGGTCGCGCATCCGTTGCAGCCACGGCTGGTCGCCGAAATGATATTGCTCGATTACCGGAGTGTCTTTCCCTGATCATGGTCGACCGCAAAGCCCCGCCTCCTGCCCCCGCGCCCAATATGGCGCGGCCCGGTGTGCTGTCGCTCAATATCCGCGAGAAGGCGGCGCTGTACGCGGCGTACATGCCGTTCCTGAAGGGCGGCGGCATCTTCATTCCCACATCGCGGCAGTACGCGCTGGGGGAGGAAGTGTTCATGCTGCTGTCGTTGATGGACGATCCCAACCGGCTTGCCGTGCAGGGCAAGGTGGTGTGGCTTACGCCGGAGGGCGTGCAGGGAAACCGCACGCAGGGCATCGGCGTGCAGTTCACGCAGGACGAAACCGGCGCGGGGGCGCGCGCCACCATCGAGAAGATCCTCGGTGAGACACTGGCCTCCACGCGGCCCACGCATACGATGTAGTGGTTCGCGGCGTGTTCGTGGGGGTCGCCCGGTCGAAGCCCCCAATTTCCTTCCGATGGTCGTCGCCCCGTGTTCGTCGATTCGCATTGCCACCTCGATTTTCCCGAACTCGCGAGCGAGCTGCCCGCCGTGCTCGAAGCCATGCGCGAGCATCAGGTCACGCATGCGCTATGCATCGGCGTGGATTTACCGGCCTGGCCGCAGGTCGTGGCCATCGCGCAGGCACACGCCAATCTCTATGCGACGGTCGGTGTGCACCCGGATTACACCGACACGCCCGAGCCTAGCGTGGCCGAACTGGTGGCGATGGCCGCCACGCCCAAGGTCATGGCCATCGGCGAGACGGGTCTTGACTACTTCCGCCTCGAAGGCGACCTCGAGTGGCAGCGCGAGCGCTTCCGCCGCCATATCCGGGCCGCCCGCGAGACGGGCAAGCCGCTCGTCATTCACACGCGTTCGGCGGCTGACGACACCATTGCGATCATGCGCGAGGAGCGCGCCAGTGAGGCCGGTGGCGTCATGCATTGCTTCACCGAGACCTGGGACGTGGCGCAGCGCGCGCTCGACCTCGGGTTTCACATTTCGTTTTCCGGTATCGTCACGTTCAAGAGCGCGCATGCGCTGAAGGACGTGGCGCAGCGCGTGCCGCTTCACCGGATGCTGATCGAGACCGACAGCCCCTATCTCGCCCCGATGCCGTACCGGGGCAAGCGCAACCAGCCCGCCTGGGTCGCCTACGTGGCGGCCGAAGT
>JBBQEY010000164.1:0-7312 GCA_038321425.1 Burkholderiales bacterium
GCCCGTGATGAGGCCGAGATTCCGCGACAGGTTGAGCATGCCGGCAATGACGCCGCGCTGGTCCGCGCCCACCTCAATCATGACCGCGGTGTTGTTGGCCGCCTGAAACAGCGCATAGCTGGCGGTGATGACGGCCATGGGCAGCACGAAGCCCGCGATGCCGGGCATGGCCGGGGCCGCGGACAATGCCGCGCATCCGAGCACCATCCCGGCGAGACCGCCGACGGTCATGCGTTGCGCACCCAACCGGTCCACCAGGCGGCCGGCGGGCACGCCGGTCAGCGCGGCGATCACCGGCCCCACCGCCATCACGACGCCGACTAGCGCCGTGTCGAGGCCGAGCGCGCGCGCGAGATAGAACGGGCCGACCACCAGTGTTGCCATCATCATCGTCGAGACGAGTACGCTCATGGCAAGACTCGCGCTCAGCGCCCGTTGCCGGAACATCGCCATGCGGAGCAAAGGTGACACGGCGCGCGTTTCGGCCCGCACGAAGAGCGCGGCGCCGAATGCCGCGGCCCCCAGCAGTGCCATGTTGACGAGGCCGAACGTGCCGCGCCCCATCGTCATCGCGAGGGCATAAGCGGCTAGTGTCAGCGCCAGCAGCAGCGTGCCGACGTGGTCGAAGCGGGTCGGTTCCGCCTTCGCAGTTTGGCGGTCGGCAGGCAGGTAGCGCTGTGCCAGGACCAGCGCCAGCACGCCCAGCGGTACGTTGACGGCGAAGATCGCCTGCCAGCCGAAGCCGGCGATCAGCACGCCACCAAGCGCCGGACCGAGCGCCGTGCCCGCCGCGGACATCGTCCCCAAGAGCCCCATGGCGCGCCCAATCCCTGCCTTGGGTACGGCCGCGCCGACGAACGCCATGGTGAGCGCCATCATGACGGCCGCGCCAAGGCCCTGCATGGCGCGCGCGGCAAGCAGAAGCCCGAGCGTCGGCGCGATCGCGCACAGGATCGAGGCCGCCGTGAACAGGACGATGCCGGCCAGCAGCAGTCGCCGCCGGCCCGTGATGTCGCCGAGCCGTCCGGCGCCGACGATCAGCGTCGTGGTGGCCAGGAGGTAGGCAAGCACGACCCACTGGACTTGCGCAATGGGCGCAGCCAACGCCTGCGCCAGCGTCGGCAAGGCGACGATGGCGATGCTGGTGCCAAGCGAAGGCAGCAACATGCACAGCGCCAGGCTGGCCAGCACCCAGCCCTCGTCCGGCCTGCGTTCCGCGTTTTCGGCGGCCACGGCATCGCGTCCTGAAGTACTCACATGAACCCCGTCGGTCTGGCGACTCCGGCATTGGAGACAACATCAGGATAGGTGGTTGCGATTCATAGCGGAAGGCGCATCATTTGCACTTGATAGATGCATGTGACGCCTTATCCCGACCACCACCCCGAAGCGACGCCATGACCCGACCCGACCTCAATATGTTGTTTGCGCTGGACGTGCTGCTCGCGGAAGGCAGCGTGGCGCGCGCGGCGCGGCGGCTGCAGTTGAGCCCTTCGGCGATGAGCCGGGCGCTGGCGCGACTGCGCGAGGCCACCGGCGATCCGCTGCTGGTGCGGGCCGGGCGCGGTCTGGTGCCGTCGCCGCGCGCGCTCGAGCTGCGCGAGCGCGTGCGCCAGCTCGTGCATGACGCCGAAGCGGCGCTGCGCCCCGCCAGGGCCCTCAATCTGATGCAGCTCGAACGCACCTTCACGCTGCGGACCAGCGAAGGCTTCGTGGAAAACTTCGGGGCCCGGCTGCTCGCGCGCATCGGCGCCGACGCGCCCGGCGTGCGCCTGCGCTTCGTGCCCAAGCTCGACCGCGACAGCGCGCAACTGCGTGAGGGCGCCGTCGATCTGGAAACCGGCGTGGTGGGCAAGACCACCGGGCCGGAAGTGCGCGCGCAGGCATTGTTCACGGACCGGTTCATCGGCGTCGTGCGCGCCGGGCACCCGCTCGGCAAGGGCAGGATCACCGTCGTCCGCTACGCCGCCGCCCGGCATATCCGCATCGCGCGGCCCAGCAGCGGCAAGGTTCCGCTCGACGATGCGCTGGTGTCGTTCGGACGGGAGCGCGCGATTGCCACAACCGTCGGTGGATTCGCGGCCGCGCTGGCATTGGCGCGCGCGTCCGATCTGGTGGCGAGCGTGCCGGAGCGGCACACCGGCGAACTGCGCGCCGGCATGTACAGCTTCACGCTGCCCATGCCCATGGCGCCGATCACGGTGTCGATGCTGTGGCATCCGCGGATGGATGGCGATCCCGCGCATCGCTGGCTGCGCGGATGTGTGCGCGATGTGTGCGGCGCGACGGCGGCGAACGCGCCGTCCGGGTACCGCTAGGGACGCACCGCAGCCGCCTTGCCGTTTGCAAGCCAGGCCGCAACCTTGGCGTGGTCCAGCACTTCGCGGTTGACCACCGACACCGGTGTCTTGTGCATCGCGAAGTCGGCGACGCTACCCAGGCCCGCGCGCGCAATCGCATCGAAGCATTCGTCGGTCCAGCACAGCGAGTGCGGGGTCACGATCACGTTGTCCATCGTCAGCAACGGGTTGTCGGGCGCCACCGGCTCCTGCTCGAAGACATCGAGTGCCGCACCGGCGATCGTGCCACTGCGCAACGCAGCGATCAGCGCCGTCTCGTCGACAATCGGGCCACGCGCGACATTGATGAGGTAGGCGGTCTTCTTCATCTGCGCAAGCCGCTGCGCGTTGATGAGGTGCCGCGTGCTGTCGTTGAGCAAGCACGAGACGACGACGAAATCCGAGCGCTGCAACAATTCGTCGAGCGCAACGAGCGTGGCGCCGGTTGAGGCGACGTCGGCGGCGACGGCGAACGGATCGGCCGTCAACACGGTCAGGTCAAAGGCGCGCGCCAGCGGCACCGTCTCGCGGCCGATGCCGCCGAAGCCAACCAGGCCGATCGTGCGCGTGGTGAGGCCCTGGCCCATGAAATCGTTGCGGCGGTTCCAGCCGCCGGTGCGCGTCAGCTTGTCCTTGGCGAAGAGGCGCTGCGACAGCGCCAGCACGAAGGTCATGGCCATCGTGGCCACCGGCCGGCGGATGGCGATGGGCGTGTTGGTCAGCACGATGCCGGCTCGCGTGAGCGCGGCCACGTCCACCGAGTCGAAGCCGACACCGTGCCGCGCGATCATCTTCACGCGGCAATCGGCGCGGCCCACAGTCGCGGCAGTGACCTTCGGCGCGTTGACGTAAAGCACGTCATACGCGGCCGCCATGTCGGGTGAGATTTCCGCTGCATTGGCGGGCAGGTATTCCCATTCGATCGCATTGCACCTGTCGAGCAGTTCCAGCGGTGCCAGCCCGAAGGAGGGCGTGCCGGCGCTGGTGAGAAGGTCGGGCGTGAGGCCCACGCGAAGTTTGGCGGTCATGGTGATGGCACCTGATTGAATGTGTTGTCGAATGCGTTGCGGTTGTAGGCGAGGCTTCAGCCTCGCGGGACAGGTGTTTGCGGTTGTAGGCGAGGCTTCAGCCTCGCGGGATAGGTGTTCCGGTCGTAGGCGAGGCTTCAGCCTCGCGGGATAGGTGTTCCGGTCGTAGGCGAGGCTTCAGCCTCGCGGGATAGGTGTTCCGGTCGTAGGCGAGGCTTCAGCCTCGCGGGATGTTACACGAGGCTGAAGCCTCGTCTACAACGCGAGGCCGCGCAGATGCGAAATGCCCGCGGTAAGGCCGGCCTTGTAGATATGCGAATCGAGTCCATAGGCCATCACGCGAAAGCCGTAGCCGTGATAGCGCGTGGCCCAGGTGTCGTCGAGGGCGAGGAAACCCGCCGGTTTGCCGTGCTTGCGCGCGGCCGCGACGATGCGGTGCACGTGGTCCAGGTACTCCGGATGATCGAACTGCCCGGGAATGCCCATGAAGTTGGTCAGGTCGAAATGCCCGAGCCACAGGATGTCGATGCCTGGCACGGCAGCAATGGCTTCGGCGTTGGCCACACCGTCTCGTGTTTCAATCAGCGCGATCATCAACGTACGCGCGCGCGCCGCGGCAATCTTGTCGGCTGGCGCGCCCGCGCGATAGTCATCGTGCGCCATCCCGAAGGCCGCGCCGCGACGGCCCACCGGCGGATACTGTGAACACGTCACGATATGGCGCGCCTGCTCGGCCGACTCGACCATCGGCACCATGATGCCGTGCGCGCCGGCATCGAGCACGCGCGCAATGAAGTGATACTCGCCGACCGGCACGCGCACCAGCGGGGTGATCGGCAACCCGCGGCATTGCGCCAGCTGCGCCTTGATCGTCTCGATGTCGGCGCCGCTGTGCTCCATGTCGTACAGGATGAAATCAGCACCCGCTTCGCGCGTCAGCTGCGCCAGACCGGGCGAGAAGAACTCGAACACCATCGTGCCGGTGAGCAATTCGTTGCGGGCAAGGCGTTGCTTGAAGGGGCTGGCGTCAGTGGTCATCGTGGACAGTCTTGTGGTGGTTGGGGGCGGCGTCAAACGGCAAGCAACCAATCGGCAACCTCGACGAAGCCGGCGCCACCTTCCCCGATGGTGACATACGCCGGCGGCGTTGCGATGCGATCGAGTAAGGGCACGACGTTGGCCACGCCCACCGCGTTGGGGAAGAACGCGAACATCGGCGCATCGTTGGGGGAGTCCCCCACGTACACGAAGCGGTCGCGCTCCGCCTCGAGGTCGATCGCAAACGCCTCGGCCAGCAACGTGCGGGTCATGCCAAGCTTGTTGTAGGACCCGAACCAGCCATTCACATGGATCGAGCTGACCTTCGCGGTGAGGCCCACGGCCTGCATCAGCGCCACGATGCGATCGACGTCCGTGCGCGGCAACGCCGCCACATCCTCACCGAAGTCGATGGCGAGGTCGCACTCGCGGTATTGCTGGTCCGAGGCCAGTGCGGAGCCGGGAACCGCCGCCAGGATCTGCGCGCCGATTGCGGCCAGCTGCGCACGCTGTGCCGCACGCGTCGCCGCATCCACGACAAACTGCCGCTGCAGCGTGCGCCGCGCCGCGTCGTAGCGCATGAAGAACGCACCGTTCTCGCCTACCACGGCATCCACCGGCCACATCCGCGCGATGTGATCGCACCAGCCGGCGGGCCGTCCGGTGATCGGGATCACCAGCTTGCCGGCGGCACGCAAGCGTCCCAGTGCCGCGTAGGCCGGGGGCGTGAGCTGCCCGTGGGTGGTGATCGTGTCGTCGATGTCGGCAAGCACGCCGCGAATCGCGCGTCGTGTCGCGGCCGGCATCGCGGCCAGCGGCTGCAGGCTTGCAGGTGAATTCACGGCTTGGGCGTGGCCTGCAGCAGCCAGTTCGGCACGTCCGGCGCGCGCCACGATTGCAGCGCCGCAAAGACTGCCTCGACCTCGCTGACCACGGCCAGCATCGTCCGGTGCTCGGGCTTCAAGAAGCGATCCTCCACCGCGCGATCGAGCTGCGCCAGGAAGCCGTCGAAATAGCCGTCGACGTTAAGCATCACCAGCGGCTTCGAGTGGATGCCAAGCTGGTCCCAGGTCGCCATCTCGCACAGTTCGTCGAAGGTGCCGAAGCCCCCCGGCAAGGCGACAAACGCATCCGCGTGATTGGCCATACGCATCTTGCGCTCGTGCATCGTGGGCACGACCTCCAGTCGCGTCAGGCCCGGATGGCCCACTTCGCGGACCATCAGTTGCTGCGTGATCACGCCGATGACTTCGCCACCGGCCTCAAGCGCTGCTTCGGCGGCGATCTTCATCAGGCCGACGCTGCCGCCGCCATAGACCAAGCCCATGCCATGCGCGGCTACCGCCTCGCCGAAGGCCTTGGCCGTGGCCGCGTACACCGGCCGCGCGCCCGGACTCGAGCCGCAGAAGAGACATACTCTTTTGATCTGGCTTTCACCTTCGCGCTGCGCGCTCCGGTATTCGCCCTTGGGGCGGCCCTGCGGGCTCATGCTCGCTCCCCGATGTAGGTGGCCACCGCCTCGCGCTGCGCGGGCGTCATCGGCAGGCCGCACTTGGTCCGCCGCCACAGCACATCGTCAGCGGATGCTGCCCATTCTTCCGCCAGCAGATAGTCGACTTCGCGCGCCGTCAATTGCGCGCCGAAGTCGATGCCGAGATCCTCGGGCGCTTGCGCGTCGCCCAGGATCTGCAGCGCGCGCGTGCCATGCCGTTGCGCCAACGCGCGCAGCAACGGCGCGGGCAGGCCCGGATAACGCCGGCACAACTCGGCGAACCACGCGTTACGATCCCCGCGTGGCAGATCGCCTCCGGGCAACGGCGCATCGCGCGTCCACGCGGGCTTCAAGTCCGGGAAATACGGTGCCAGGTCGGCCAGCGCGGCCTCCGCCAGCTTGCGATACGTCGTGATCTTGCCGCCGAAGATCGACAGCACCGGCGCAAGGTCGGGTCCAGGCGTGCCTTGCAACGCATCCACCTTCAGCACATAGTCGCGCGTGACCGCCGACGGATTGTCGGTGCCATCGTCGTAGAGAGGCCGCACACCGCTGTAGGTCCATACGATGTCGGATCGGGACAGCGGGCGCTCGAGATAGGTGTTGGCAAGTTCGAGCAGGTAGTCGACTTCGTCATCGGAAATTTCCGGATGCGCGTAAGCCAGGACGGGAACGTCGGTGGTGCCGATCAGCGAGTACGCCTCCTGATACGGGATGACGAACACGATCCGGTTGTCGGCACTCTGCAGGATGTAGGCGTGGGCCTCCGTGTGCACGCGCGGCACCACGATATGGCTGCCCTTCACATGGCGCACGTCATCGTTGGCCGAGGAGGTGCGCACGCTGTCCAGCACGTGCTTCACCCACGGCCCGGCGGCGTTGACCAGTGCGCGCGCGGAGACTTCGGCTGCCGTGCCGTCGGCCGCGCGCAGCGTGACGTGCCACAGGCCATTCTCGCGGCGCGCGCCGGCGACCATCGTGTGCACGCGGATGTCCGCGCCCCGCGCCTGCGCATCCAGCGCATTCAGTACAACAAGCCGCGCGTCGTCCACGCGCGCATCCGCGTAGACAAAGCCCTGCGTGAACGTGTTCTTCAGTCCCGCGCCCCAGCGGCTGCCGGCCAGCTTGACGCCGAAGGACTTCGGCAGCGACATTTTCCCGCCCAGCCGGTCGTAGAGAAGCAGCCCCAACCGGATCATCCATGCCGGTCGCAGGTGCCGCTCGTGCGGCAGCACGAAGGCCAGCGGCTCGATGATGTGCGGCGCGTTGGCCAGCAGTACTTCGCGCTCGGCCAGGGCTTCGCCGACCAGCCGGAACTCGTAGTGCTCGAGGTAGCGCAGGCCGCCGTGGATCAGCTTGGTGCTCCACGACGACGTGGCGGAGGCCAGGTCGTGCTGCTCGGCCAGCAGCACCGA
>JBBQEY010000165.1:0-7293 GCA_038321425.1 Burkholderiales bacterium
CGGCCTGGAAGTCCACACGGATGCGATCCGTGGGAATTTCCGCGACGTTCTTCGGCAGCACGCCCGCCTGCTTCATCCGGCCATAGAGCTGGAAGGGCTGCCGCGCCTCCGGCGTATCGAGATTCAGCTTGCCATCCTTGGTGATGTCGCTGCCCGTGCCCCACAGCGGCACGAGATAGGTGCAGACCGTGCCCTCAATCGGCGCGCCTGCGGTCGAGAAGCCCTGCAACTGCGGCGCTTTTTCGCCATCCATGATGATCCGCGCGGTCTCGATCATATCGTCCCAGCTCTTCGGCACCGGCCGCTTGTATTTTTCGAGCAGATCCTTGCGGTAATAGAGGAACTGCGCGTCGGCGAAGTACGGCAGCGCCATCAGCTTGCCGTTCACCTGGTTGGCCTCGGCATAAGCCTTGAGATACGTCGGCAGGATCTTGGCCTTGTCCGCGCCGAGGTAACTGTCGAGCGGTTCGGCCCAACCCTGCGCGGCCCATTGGGCGGGACGGATCACGTCGATCAGCACGAGATCGAGCACCGAATCCTTGGCGGATAGCACGGTAGAGAGGTATTGCTGCTGCGCATCCGAGGTCGCGCCACCGACTTCGACCTCGACCTTCACGTTGGGATTGCGCTTCGTGTATTCGTCCGCGATCTTGCGCATCACGTCGGGCCGTTGCTGGCCGCCCGTGAAGATGCGCAGCGTGGTTTGCTGGGCGGCGACGTTCGCCGCGAAGGCGACGCCAAGCGCGGCGGTCAACAATGTTTTCCACAGTTTCATCTTGATCTCCTTCGGTTCAGTAATGCGGCAATCGTGCAAGGCGTTCGAACTACCAGTCGGCGCCGCGCACGGCGTCTCCGGTGTCCGGGTCAAAAAGATGAAAGCGGTTCAACGCAAGGGCCAACGTGAGGTTCTGGCCGACCTTCAGGCCCGCCTCGGGCACGAAGCGGCCGGTCATTTCACCCGCGTCGGCGGCGGTGCCGATCTTGATCAGCCCGAGCGTGTCCGAACCGAGCGGCTCGACCAGCATCACCGTGCCCGGCACTTCAAAGCTGCCGGGCTCGGCGTGGGTGCCGGTGCTGATGTGTTCCGGCCGCAGGCCGAAAGACAGCGCGCGGCCGACGTGGCGCGCGCACTCCGCCACGCGCGACGCCGGTACCGGCAGGTCGACCCCGCCGGAGAGGTGCAGCGTACGGCCGCCTTCGCCCACGCGACACGGCAGGAAATTCATCGGCGGCGCGCCGGTGAAGCCGGCGACGAATTTCGCCGCGGGCCGGTTGTAGATGCCGTCGGGCGTGTCGTACTGGATGAGGTTGCCGGCCTGCAGCACCACGATGCGATCCGCCAGCGTCATCGCCTCCACCTGGTCGTGCGTGACGTAGATGACCGTGTTCTGCAGGCGCTGGTGCAGCTTCTTGATCTCGATGCGCATCTCGGCGCGCAGCAACGCATCGAGGTTGGACAGCGGCTCGTCGAACAGGAATGCCTTGGGGCTGCGCACGATCGAGCGGCCCATCGCCACGCGCTGGCGCTGGCCGCCGGACAACTCGCGGGGCTTGCGCTGCAGCAGGTGCGTGATCTGCAAGATGGTGGCCGCATCGTGAACCCGCGACTGAATCTCGTGCTCGGGGCGCTTGCGCAAGCGCAGCCCGAAGGCCATGTTCTCGAACACGGTCTTGTGCGGATAGAGCGCATAGTCCTGGAACACCATCGCGATGTCACGCGCGCGCGGCGGCAATTCGTTGACCACGGTGCCGCCGATGCTGATCTCGCCCGACGTGATGTCCTCGAGGCCGGCGATCATCCGCAGCAGCGTGGACTTGCCGCAGCCGGACGGGCCGACGAACACGACGAACTCCCCCGACTTGATCGTGAGGTCGATGCCGTGGATCACCTTGACGGTGCCATAGGCCTTGGCGACATTCTTCAGCAGGACTTCGGACATTGCGTTTCCGCCGTGCGCCTTTGCGGCGTCTTGCGGCGGCTTCTCCTTCTGGCTCGTCGGTTCTGTGTGAGACGACCTGTGGTCAGTTTAATCCGGCAGTGGTGTCCGGGATACCGGCGGCCCTGCAAATCCTCAAGTTGTTCATGTCCCCACGCTGGTTTGCGCGAGTCCCGCGTCGACGACCAGACTTTGCCCGGTGATCGCGCGCGCCTCGTCCGACGCGAGAAAAAGCGCCGTGCGCGCGATGTCGTCCACCGACAACCGGAACTTGAGGCATTGCTCCGCGAGGAACTGTTGCTCGACTGCCGGCGAGTGCCACAGCGCGACCTGCCGCTCGGTAGCTACTGCGCCGGGCACGATGGCATTGACGCGAATGTTGCGGTCGCCCAGCTCGCGCGCCAGCACGCGGGTCATGCCCCCGATCGCCGCCTTGGCCGTGGTATAGCCGATCATCGCTGGACGTCCGCGCATCCACGAAATGGAACCGAGATTGATGATGGCGCCACCACCCGCGGCGGCCATCCCGGGTACCACGGCCTGCGCCGCGAAGACATGATGGCGCAGGTTGATCGCCTGGTTTTCGTCCCAGTAGGCGGGCGTCACATCCTCCAGCTTGTGCCGGTCGTCGCGCGCCGCATTGTTGAGCAGCACGCGGATGGGTCCCCACACGCGCTGCACGTCGGCGATCGCCGTCTGCAGCGCGGCGATGTCACGGACGTCGCAATGGGCATAGCGCACGTGCTGTTCGCCGAGCTGCGCCACCAGTGCCTGCGACGGCGCGTCCGCGATGTCGATGAATGCCACGCGACATCCCTGCTGCACAAAGCGCGCAACAAACGCCGCGCCGATGCCGGAGCCACCGCCCGAGACAAAAACCGTCCGGCCGGCGAGATCGGGATACGTGACGTGCGCGGTACTCACGGGACAACTCCTCCTACTGGCCTTTCGGCGAGCCCAAGCCTTCTATGTCATCTATATCATATAGATGAATTGTAGTCCATTGAACAGGATAGGGTTAAGTGCGCTGTAGGCGAGGCTTCAGCCTCGCGCGGACCCCCACGAGGCTGAAGCCTCGTCTACAGTCCTCGAACATCGGCCAAGGCCTTGATTGCCCACCATCAAGGCGCGCTAGCGTCCCGCCGGCAACCCCGGCCGGCTGCGCTGCAAGCCGATGGTTTCAGGTTGCGCCATCTGCAGCCGAACCGGCGGCAGACCGCGCAAAACCAAGTCCAGATCGTCGACCGCCATCGTGCCGATGTCGAGCAGTGTTTCCGAGAGGCCGCCCGCACGATGTGACGACAATACGGCCCCTTCCATTGTGCGAACGGGATCATCGGCGGCCACCGGTTCGTCGGGAAATACGTCAATTGCAGCGTCGATCCGCCCGGAGCGCAACGCCGCATGCAATGCATCATAGTCGACCACATCCGGACGGCTCAGGAGCACCAACTTGCCGCCGTCACGGAGTCGCCCCAACTCGGCCGCGCCCAAAAAGTGCCGATTGGCAGCCGTGGCCGCCGCTAGAACGATGACCACCTGCGAATTCGATAGCAAAAAATCCAGCGCTACGGGTTCGGCACCGTGCTCCCGCACGACGGCATCGGGAAGCCACGCGTCGAACACGCGCAACGGGCCGCCGAAGGGCTTCAATAGCGGCACCAGCGCGCGTGCGATGTTGCCAAACCCGACGATGCCGACACTGGCACGAAACAGTGTGCCGACACCAATGTTGCCCCGCCAGCCATAGGCCTCCTCGCCGCGGCGGAAGGCGCGATCCGCAGCGGTCACGCCTCGCATCAAATCCAGCGTCAGCGCCAGTGCGTATTCCGCCACCGGCCGCGCGAATACCGGTGCCACACACCCCACACGAATGCCACGGGCAAAACAAGCCGCATAGTCGACATTGGGAAAAAAGTTACCCTCGACATTGAACACCGCCTTCAGGCGTGGCGCGCGCGAAATCCGCGCGGTGGGCAACGGCGTCTGACCGAGGATCGCCACGACCTCCGGCAGACTTTCCTCAACCGTGGCATCAGGCAGCGCCCCCGATTCCACGGTGCGAAGCTCGGCCATGGCCTCCAGCCGAGCGCGATCAGCCGGACGCAGGATCATCGCGTTATTACGCGGGAAAGGATCCAGCAGCACCAGTGGACGCGACCCGGTCATTCAGCGTGGCAGCGTCGGCAAAACCAGTGGCGCGTCGAGCGTAACGTTTTGTGCGCGAAAGAAGAGACGCACCACCTGTTGCTCCGAGCGGCCCATGCCGGCCTTGTCGGCGCGCAGCTGGATATTGTGCGAACGGTTGTCCGTGATCAGGAACCGGCCATCTGCCCCCGTCACGACCTTGCCCCGCTCCGAGTTGGTCGTGAAGTTCTGCTCCATGATGTGCACGGTGGCACCGGCGACCGGCGCGCCATCGGTCGTGACGACACGTCCTTGCACGATGCCGTCGCTGTGCAGCGCAATGTAGGCGTTCCAGGCGCCGATGACGACCGTCAACACGAGCGGCACCATCACGAACCGATTGCGCAGCGCGCGGGACGCGCCCCCTCTTGCGTTCATCCCTTGGTCGCCCCGGAGGTGAGTCCACGAATGAACTCCTTCTGGGCCAACAGAAACAGCACGATGCCCGGCAGCAGCACCATGATGCAGAACGCGTAGAGCGCGCCCGTCGTATTTTCGTGATAGGTTAGAAACCGCGACAGTCCGAGCGGCAGTGTCTGCATCTGCGGATCACGCACCACGATCAGCGGCCACAGGAAATTGTTCCACGACCAGATGAACGACAAGATCACGTTGGTAGCCACGGCTGACGTCGACAGCGGGATCATGATCTTCATGATGATCTGCAGTTCAGACAGTCCATCGATCCGGGCGGCATCGATCAGCGAACGCGGTACCGCGTCGAAGCTGGCCTTGTAAACAAAGATGCAGACGATGGTCGAGAACGTCGGCAGCGCCAGTCCAAGATAGCTGTTCAGCAGACCCAACTTGCCGGTGATGAGGTAGGCCGGGACAATCGTGGTCTGAAACGGAATCATCATGCACGAAAGAAGCAACGTGATGATGAGGCCGCGTCCGCGAAAATGCTTGGTCAAGGCGTAGGCCGCCATCGCGTTGAAGACTACATTGGCGGCAATAGCGAGACCCGACACGATCACGCTATTGAGCAGATAGCGGGCGAAGGGAATGTAATACCAAACGTCGACGTAGTAAAAGAGGTGCGGATCCACCGGCCACAAACTGGGTGGATAGATGAAGATGTTTTCGCCCGTCAGGCTCGTCTTTAGCACCCAGTAGAACGGCACCAGCATGCAAAAGCTCACCAGCAGCAGAGCGATATGGATCGGCCAGTGGCGATAACGCCGGGCCGGCGCGACTCCCGGTCGTCGCCGCACGCTCGTCAATCCGTTTCCACGGCACCTGCATCGCCACCCGACAGGCGATTGCCGAGCCAGGTCAGCACGACCAGCAACAGAAACTGCACCACCGTAAGCGCCGCGGCATAGTCGATCTTGCTCAACTCGAAGGCCGCACGATAGATGTAATTGACGAGCAGTTCGGAGCTGTGACTGGGTCCACCCTGCGTCATCACATACACCAAATCGAAACTGGTGAATGAGGTCATGATGCCGATGACAAAGGCAAGAAAGATTGCCGGCCGCAACAGTGGCAACGTGATTCGCACGAACTGCTGGCGGCCACTGGCCCCGTCGATCGATGCGGCCTCGTACAAGTTCTGCGGAATGTTCTGCAGCCCGGCCAACAGGATGATCATGTAGAAGCCGAGAATCTGCCAGACGTTGGCCAGCAGCACCGCCGGCAGCGCAAGCTCGAAGGATTGCAGGAACGGCAGGGGCTGATCAATGAGGTGCAACGAGCGCAACACGAAGTTGAAGAGACCGACTTTTTCGTCGTAAAGCCATCGCCAGATGATCCCCACCGCCACCGTCATCAGCGGATACGAGAGAAACACGATGGTTCGATAGATGTTGCGACCACGCACTTCCGAGTTGACCATCAGCGACACGCCAAGGGCCAACGCTATTCCCACCGGCGCGCTGGCCATGTAGATCAGCGTGTTCCTGAGCGTGATCCAGAAGACTTCGTCGTTCCACATGTCGACGTAGTGGTCAAAACCGATAAAGCGCGTCACGCCGAACAGCGAAAATTGCTGAAACGAAAGGACCAGATTCCAGATCAGCGGCAGAACCCGATACAGAAAAAACACGAGTAGTGACGGCACCAGAAAAACCCAAATCAGCAGCAACTCGCGGCGCCGCTTCGAACCTGCTGCGCCCGCGCGACGCGGGACGTGCCGCGGCCTCGAAGTTGGAGGCCCCTGGATCGTTCCCGCTTTGCTCATCGCACCGCTCCCCGGCCCTAGCGGCCCAGAACCCGATTGACCTTGCCCTCGGCGTCCTTGATGGCCTCTGCAGGGGTCTTGCGCCCGAGCACGGCGTTCTGGATCTCCGGATAGAACGCGTCCTTCACGCGCGAGTCATTGGCAAGGCGCCAGTTGCCGGTGAGCTTGTCCGTCTGATCAAGCTGTGTCTGCAGCACGGCAGCGGCCAGCGGATCCTCGACCTTCATCTTGTCGAGAGTTGTCTTGTCCGAGGCGATGTTGCCTGTGAGCACCTTGCGACGCGCGGAAAATTTCTCGGTCCACTTTTCGCTGGTCACCATCTTCAAGAATTCCCAGGCGATGTCCGGATGCTTCGACCCCTTCGAGATACCGAGGCCGTGCGAGTTGGGTGTGGCCCACCCACCCGGCACATTGGTCACCCCCAGCGTGTCGGCGTTGATCCACGGCGCCTGACCACGAATGAAGAAAAACGCCGGTGAGTGCGCATGCAACATGCCGACATTGCCGGCCGCAAACGCGCCGTTGGGCTCTACCCAGCGTCCGGTCCACGAAATTTTGTTGATCGCCCCGTTGCCGGTGCCTTTGGTCAACGCATCGAGCACCTTGACTGCCTCTGGTGTGTTAAACGACGCCTTTTTCAGATCGGGGGTGAGCAGTTCGACGCCATTCATCCGGAACAGCGGCCAATAAAGCCAGTCGAAATTGAGCGTCATGAGTCCGGTTTTGTCGCCCTTCGACATCTTGGTCGCATAGTCCATCATCTGGTCAAACGACTGCGGCGGTCCTGACAGTCCTGCCTCCTTGAACATCGTCTTGTTGTAGAACAACAGCGTCTTGCTGATGTAGAAGGGCAGCATGTAATTCTTGCCCTCATAGGTCCAGTTGCCCAGATAGTCGACATTGAAGCGGCTGCGTACGTCTGCGTCCTTGGCCATGTAAGGCGTGAGATCCACCATGCCTCCGGCCGCCGCGTACTCAAGCCACAAT
>JBBQEY010000166.1:0-7231 GCA_038321425.1 Burkholderiales bacterium
CCGTGTTCCGCCTGGCCCACCATGTCGGACGCCACGATGGCGGCGTCGGCACTGTCGTCCGCGATCACGCACACCTCGGACGGACCGGCGAATACATCGATGCCGACCTTGCCGAACAGCATGCGCTTGGCCTCGGCGACGAACTTGTTGCCCGGCCCGACGATGATATCGGCCGGCTTCCCGGTAAAGAGTCCGTACGCCATCGCCGCGATCGCCTGCACGCCGCCCAGCGTCAGGATCACGTCCGCGCCCGCCGCATGCATCGCGTAGAGCACCTGCGGATGGATACCTTGGCCCTGAAAGGGCGTCGAGCAGGCGATGACCGTTGGCACGCCGGCGGCCTTCGCCGTGGCCACGCCCATGTAGGCCGACGCGATGTGCGCATAGCGGCCTGTGGGGACGTAACATCCGGCGACGTTCACCGGAATGAGCCGCTGGCCGGCCATCAGTCCGGGATGGACCTCGACACTGAACTCCTGCATCGAGGCTCGCTGCGCCTGCGCGAAGCGCCGCACCTGCGCCACCGCAAAATCGATGTCGGCCTTGATGCCGCCCGGAATGCTGCCGATGCGCCGCTCGATTTCAGCAGGGGTGACGATGACTTCACCGGTCCAGTGGTCGAGCTCCTGCGCGTAGCGGCGGACCGCGGCCTCGCCGTCGCGGGCAATGTCCGTAAGCATCCTGTCGACCACGTCGCGCGCGTTTGCAGTCTCGGTCTCGGCGGTCTTGGTGGCTTGCTTGAGATACGTGATGCCCATTGGCAACTCCGGTTTAAGCGCGCTAGCGACCCAACGCGAACAACGAAATCTGCGGCACGAAGCCGATGATAGCCGAGACGATCACCATCGCCAGAACGAACGGCAACGCATGCCGCGCGATGGCGGTGATCGGCGTGCGGGTGAGACCCGCCATCACGAACAGGTTGAGTCCGAAGGGGGGCGTGATGAAGCCCAAGCCGAGTGTCGTGATCATGAATACGCAGAAATGGATCGGATCCATGCCGATCTTCTGCGCCAGCGGATACAAGAGCGGTCCCAGCACGACGATGTTGGGGCCGGTCTCCATGAACATGCCGGCAATCATCCAGATCAGCAGCATCAGCAGGATGACCGCGGTCTTGCTGGTCCCGAAGGAGAGCACGAACGCCACGAAGCGCTGCGGCACGTCCACGACGGTCAGCGCCTGCGAGAACAGCAACGCCACGGCGATGATCGGCAGCACCACGCCGCAGACGCGCGCGCTGGTGCCGAGCATTGCCGGAAAATCAGCCAGCGTCAGCGTCCGTTGCAGGAGGCCGATGACCAGCGCCACGCCCACCGCCACGGCCGCTGACTCGGTCGGCGTGAACACACCGGAATAGATGCCGCCCAGGATGATGAACGGGATTGCCAGCGCCCACTTGGCGTCGACCAGCGCCACCAGCCACCGTTTGAGCGAGAAGGTGCCCGAGGTATTCTCGTAGCGGTGAATGCGATTCATCATAACGTTGGTGAAGATCACGGCGCACAGCACCATCACCCCCGGTACGAACGCGGCGAGAAACAGCGTCGACGACGAGATGCCGAGCACCAGTCCGATGACGATGTACGCGATCGATGGCGGGATCAGGATCCCGGTGCAGGCACCCGAGGCCACCAGCGCGCATGCATAGGCCTTCGGATACCCCTTCTGCACCAACCGGTCCATCGTGATCCGTCCGATCGCCGCGGCATCCGCGGCGTCGGAACCCGAGATGCACGCGAAGAGGCCGCAGCCCATCACCGTGGAGGTGCCGAAGCCCGACCGCAGGCTGCCGAAGGTGGCTTCCGCGAAGTTGAGAAGCTTGTACGCCAGGCGGCTGCGCACCATCACGTCGCCGGTCAGGACGAACAGCGGGATCGCGATCAGCGCGAACGAATCCACGCCTTCGAAGAGGCCCTCGCCGATCAGCGTCAGCGGAAGGACGTTCGTCGAGTACAGGATCGAGAACGTGCCGAGCCCCAGCGTAACCCAGAACGGGACCCCCAGCAGCAGCAGCACGACGACCAGCAACAGCGACAGCGTGACGGCCACGCGCTACTCCTCGAACATGGATTTGCCGGCCCACGCGTCGCGCCCGGACCGAAGATCGGCTATATCGCGCCGCATCGACTGCGTCAGGCGCCAGACGATCAACGCAAAGCCGATGGGCACCGCGGCCTCGAACCACGCCTTGTTCACCCGCAACACGGGGCTGGTGCCGCCAAACTTGAGGAGGACTCCGATCGTGTGCATCGACCAGTAGAGTGCGATGCAGGCGAAGGCCAGCGTGCACAGGTCGCCAAACAGGAAGAGGTAACCGTGCCAGCGCTTCGGTAACCGCTGCTGCAGGATGTCGAAGCGGATATGCGCACGCTCCTTCACCGCATAGGCCGCGCCAATCCAGCCCAGGTAGATGAACGCATAACGCGCCGCCTCCTCGCCCCAGGCCGACGAATAGTTGAGCACGAAGCGCCGGATCACTTCCTGCACGATCACGAATACGCAGAAACAGTAGAACACCAACATCAGGTAACGCTCGGCGTTGTCGTCGATCGCGTGCAGGACTCGTTTCATTGCGGCTCGTTGACGTGGCGCCCAAGGTCGGGCAAAAGGCAAAGCTGGGACACGAAACCGGCGGGACGCGTCGCTTGCCGCGCGCCCCGCCGCCGTAAAAACGCCGATCCGTGGTTCCGGCTCGCGTCTAGCCGGTGTAGTCGCCCACCGTGATCGGCCCCTTGGTGTTGGCTGCCATCTTCAGCTTGTCGAAGGCGGCAATCGACCCGGCGAGCTTGATCTTGTGCTCGTCCCATTCCTTGCGCTGTTCGCCACACGCGTCCACCCACGCCTTGAATTCGGCCGCGGTGGGGTTGTAGAACTGCGCCCCGCCGTCCCGCATCAGCTTCATCGACACATCGCGCGCCGGCGCGATCTGCGCGAACGTTTCCACCTGCGTCTTGGCGGATGCCGCATCGAAAGCGGTCTGCAGATCCTTCGGCAGCGCGTCGTACCAACCCGCATTGGCAGCGAACATCTGCGCATCGGGCACGCTCTTCACCGTCGTGATCCAGCCCAGGATGTCGACGAAGCCGAACGTGGCCAGTGCTGCGACCGCCGGGTCGAGGCCATCGGCGACGCCCTGCTTGATCGCCGTCGCAGTTTCGCCCCACGGCACCACCGTCGGATTGGCGCCGGCCAGCCGGTAGAACTGCTGCAGCAACGCCGAGGGCGGCACGCGCATCTTCATGCCCTGCATGTCGGCCGGCGTCTTGATCGTCTTGTTGAAGCCCTTGCGCGTGGCCACCGTGCGCGGATCGACAGTGAAATAGAACATTGGCTTATAGCCCTTCGCGACCACCTTGGGGGTGATCTCGCCATTCCACGCCGCCGAGGTGACGAGATTGGCGTACTTCTGGTTTTCGCCGCACCAGAACGGAATGTTGATGAGGTCGACCGACGGCGCAAACGGCGAAAAATTCGACAGCGACACTGCGCCGCCTTGCACGGTGCCGGCCTGTACCTTCTGCGCCAGCGCCGCGCCCACGCCGAGCTGGCCGGCGGGATGCAGCTTCACGTAGATCTGGTTGCGCGTCGCCACCTCGACGTTGGCTTTGAACGCCGCCTGCATCACCGGGTATTTGACGTAGTCCTCGATCTTGTACTCGGTGGCGAACAGCATCGTGAACTTGGCGGACTTCTGCTTCGCCTCCTCGTCCGCGGCGCTTTGCGCGACGGCAATGTCGCTCCAGAGGTATCCACCGGTACCGGCCAGCACGGCCGTGGTGAAGCCATAACGCGTCGCGATCTCGAGGAATCGCCGCCGCACGGGTGCCTGCGGGGTACTGCCCTTGATGTTGCGCATGCTCTCCTCCTTGCCAACGTGGATGTTCGACGCGTGCCTTGCGCGTCTCTTGTCTACTGCTCCTCTGGCGGGGCGGCCAGCATCAGCCCCGCGACGAACGCGGCCATCCCGGCCAGCACCACCAGGAACTCGCCGACATCGCCCAACTTCAATGGCATTGCAAAGCCCGACTTCTGGCCGATCTTGCCCAGCACGACATAAATGCAGTAGAAACCGATCAGCGAGGCGGCTACCGCATAACACCGGCGGCTGGCACGATTGGCGTTCATCCGGAGGCCGTGCGGCTACGCGCTCTCGTACAAACGCGTGAGCACGAACTCGCGATGCCCCAATGCCTCGGCGGCCGTGAGGCGCCCGTTGGCGGTGCGGAACATCATGTCGAGGAGCTTATCGCCGGCCTCGCTCATCGTGATCTCCCGCTGCAGCAGCCCGGACGTGTCGACATCGACGTGTTCGCTCATCGTGCGTACCGTGCGTGGATTGGCGCAGATCTTGATGACGGGAAGGATCGGGTTGCCGATGACGTTGCCCTGGCCAGTGGGAAAGAAATGCACGACGTAGCCTGACGCGGCACACAGCGTGACCATCTCCGCAGCTGCAGACGACGAATCCATGAACCACAGGCCGGGGTGCGTGGGCATCTCCGCCTTGTCCAGCACGCCGTCGACCACGCACGTCTTCCCGATCTTCTGGATGTTGCCGAGCGCCTTCTCCTCGATGGTGGTGAGGCCGCCGGCGATGTTGCCCTTGGTGGGCTGCGAGTCGGACAAGTCGCTGGTCTTGTGGCGGTTGATCATCTCCTGGTAGCGATCGAAGACGCGCATGAACTCCGCGCGCACAGCGTCGTTGCGGCAACGCGCGGCCACGATCGATTCGCCACCCGTGATCTCGGACGTCTCGCCGAACACCAGCGTGGAACCCGCCGCATACAATTTGTCGAACGCATCGCCAACCGTGGGATTGGAACCACAGCCGGACGTGGTGTCCGATTCGCCGCACTTCGTCGACACCCACAGTTCCTTCAGTTCGCATTCGACGCGATGCAGTTCGCTGGCGTCCTGCAGGAACACCTTGGCGGCCTTCGAGGCACGCATGATCGTGTCGTGGTCGCCGTGGAGCTCGATCCCGAAGCCCACCACCGGCTTGCCGGTCGTGGCGATCGCATCGACGATGCGCTTCGTCCATTGCTCCTCGATGCCGATCACCACCACGGCGGCTACGTTGGGGTTGGAACCGGTGCCGATCAGCGTACGGAAGTGGAGATCAAGGTCGGCGCCGAATTGCAGGCGCCCATAGGGATGCGGAATGGCCAGCGTCCCCTTGATGTTGTTGGCGACGGCCTCGCAGGCGGCGTTGGACAGGTCGTCGACCGGCAGGATGATGACGTGATTGCGCACGCCCACGCGGCCGTTCTCGCGGCGGTAACCCCAAAATTTGCTTTGCATGATGTGTCGTTCCCGTGACTTCGCCTACCAGCGCTTGGTCTTGATGTTGTGAACGTGGGCGTGCTGCCCTTTCTTGATCGGCGCGACCACCTTGCCGATGTCGACGCCGTACTTGATGACGGTGTCGCCGACGGCCATGTCCTTCAGCGCCACCTTGTGACCAAGCGGGATGTCCTGCACGCAGGGCAGCGAGATGGTTTTGTCCTCGTCGAGGATAAGACCGGTCAGGGTGGCACCGGCGACGACACCCTCGACGACGACCACCGCCACGGAATCTGCGGGGTCGTGAAGTACGCAATGAATCATGGCAACACTCCGGAAATGGGACCGAGGCATAGGGCGGCCCCCAGCAACACCGGCGCACACTGCGTCGGCATTCACCCCGTGTCATCGCCACGGGTCGCTTGCCGAAAAGCGTAGCCGCTGCCCGGGTGGAAGTCAACTAGATCATCTATATCATTTGCATCACTTGCGCCGGACGCCTACACTGCCTCGCACCCGCCAAACCGACATCACCCCTTTCATCGATGACCGACGCAACCACGCCCGGCGTTCCGCTGTCCGCCCCGCTCTACAAGGAGATCAAGCGTGAGCTGATGGCGGCGCTGACGGCCGGCGAGTGGAAACCGGGCGAGGCCATTCCCGCGGAGCGGCGGCTGTCGGAACGCTACGGGATCAGCATCGGGACGGTGCGGAAAGCGATCGACGAGCTGGTCGCGGAGAACATCCTGATCCGGCAGCAGGGGCGCGGCACCTTCGTGGCCAGCCATACGCGCGATCGGCTCCTCTTCTACTTCTTTCACATCGTGCCGCAGGCAGGGGACAAGTCCTATCCGGACGTGGAGTTCGTCCGTTTCATGCGCGGGAAGGCGGACCGCGAGATGGCGGAACACTTCGACATCGCCGTGGGCGAACCGGTCTTTCGCGCGCGCAACCGGCTGCGGCTGGCCGGCGTGCCGGTGATGATCGACGACATCACGGTGCCGGCCGCGCGCTTCCCCGGATTGTCGCTCGCACAGTTCCGCGACCGGCCCTCGACGATCTACAACCTGTACCAGGAAGCGTTCGGCATTTCTGTGGTCAGCACCAGCGAACGCTTGCGCGCCACGCTCGCCGACGCGGAGTTCGCAACACTGTTGTCGATCACGCCTGGCGCGCCGCTGTTGCAGATACGCCGCCTTGCCCGCACCTACAATGACGTGACGGTCGAATACCGGGTATCGCAGGTCAACACGCAGCACCACGAGTACTGGGCGGAGATCGGCAGCAACGCGTAGTTGCGCGTCGCGCGTACGTTTGGTCGTGGCTCAATGCGGGGCCTGCACAGTTCGTTGTGGCACGCTGCGGGGGGCTTGTACTGTTCGTTGTGGCGCGCTGCGGGGGGCTTGTACTGTTCGTTGTGGCACGCTGCGGGTCGAGCCGCCTGGCGCGGGCTCCATCGCCGCGAAACGTGTGGGTCGGGCGCGTGCGGGCAAAAAAATGGACGGTCAAAACACGACCATCCATTTTTTTGCCGCACGCGCTGCGACCACACGGCTCAAAGTCGCCCGCGCCAGGCGGCTCACCCCGCACCGCTCCGGATGCGTGGCAACGGCACGGCGGATGCCGTTGCGTTGGGGTTGTAGGCGAGGCTTCAGCCTCGCGAATCGCTTCGGTTGCCGAGGTCGCACCGCATCGCGCGAAACGCAATGCGGGACGGCCTAACGTCAGCGAAGCGCCTTTGCGCAAATGACGAACACCATCTGGCCCGAACATCAGCGACGCGCCTTTGCCCAAATGACGAACACCATCTGGCCCGAACTTCAGCGCCGCGCCTTTGCCCAAATGACGAACACCATCTCCACAGCCGCGGTGGGCGGCGGGCCGTGCGGGGCGGGCGCATTGGAGCCGCACGCGCCCGAACCCGAAGCTTGCGGCGACCTAAGCC
>JBBQEY010000167.1:0-7215 GCA_038321425.1 Burkholderiales bacterium
GCGCAAGGCCAAGAGCCCGGTCGAGATCAACTCGAAGAACCTCGACAAGTACCTGGGCGTGCGTCGCTTCACGTATGGCATCGCCGAGAAGCAGAATCAGGTAGGCCAGGTCACCGGCCTGGCGTGGACGGAAGTGGGCGGCGATCTGTTGACGATCGAAGCCGTGGCGTTGCCCGGCAAGGGCAAGACCACCAGCACGGGCAAGCTCGGAGACGTGATGAATGAGTCGATCGCCGCCGCATTGTCCGTGGTGCGCCATCGTTCGAAGCAGCTGGGGATTGCGTCGGATTTCTACACGAAGACCGACCTGCACATCCACCTGCCCGAAGGCGCCACGCCCAAGGACGGACCGTCGGCGGGCGGCGCGATCGTCACGGCCATCGTGTCGATCCTGACCGGCATCCCCGTTCGGTGCGACGTCGCGATGACCGGCGAGATCACGCTGCGTGGCGAAGTGTTGGCCATCGGGGGCCTGAAGGAAAAGCTGCTGGCCGCAGGTCGTGGTGGCATCAAGACGGTGCTGATCCCGGAAGAAAACGTGAAGGACCTGGCGGAAATTCCGGACGAGATCAAGAACCGGCTCGACATCATTCCGGTTCGCTGGATCGAGCAGGTGCTTGAAGCCGCGCTCGAACGGCATCCGGTGCCGCTCGTGGAAGACAAGGAGAAGACCGACGTTCCGCCGGCGCCACCGGTACCCGGTGCCGATGACAAGTCGATCGTACTGAAGCATTGACGCGCAGTGGCAAGGCCGTGCGCAACACGGCCGCGCCATGTTCGCAACGCGAGGAGTCATCGAAAACGCGGGCACGGAAACTGCCCGCGTTTTTTGTTGCTTTCGCGTCGCCGCACCGTAAGCGGGCGCTGCACAGCATCAATCGCATCGCTTCAATCACGTGCGATCACTTCCTCGCCTGCAACGCGAAACATCGAAGCGTGTGATTGCCGGTGTTGCCCACGAGACATCCGATTTTTTCTTGACACGGCGAAATCGCGGGCGCTATAACGACTCTTCCGGCACACCGCTCGGCGTGCCAACAATATCTCGATCCCTGATCGACCTCCCGAACGAAATTCAGCCAAGAGGGGACGTTTGTGAACAAATCCGAATTGATCGATACGATTGCCAAGCATGCCGATATTTCGAAGGCGGCAGCGGGGCGCGCGCTCGATGCGACCGTGGACGCGATCCGGGGTTCATTGAAAAAAGGCACGATGGTCACGCTGGTCGGCTTCGGCTCGTTCTACGTGGGCAAGCGCACTGCGCGCGCGGGGCGCAATCCGCGCACCGGCGCGGCCATCAAGATCCGCGCCGCCAAGGTGCCCAAGTTCCGGGCTGGAAAGGCGTTGAAAGATGCGTTAAACTAGCGGTCTTCGCTTGTCGGTGCGCAATGGCGGTTTTGATGCACTGGCCGGGCCGGCAAGTGCTGTAGCCCGCAGTACCGGGGCCTTGAGCCCTAGGGGTGCTTAGCTCAGTTGGTAGAGCGTCGCCCTTACAAGGCGAATGTCGGGAGTTCGAGCCTCTCAGCACCCACCAGTTGCCCGCGGTTTGCCCACAAGCCAAGCGTACCTGTTCCACGCTTCATGAGGAGTGGTAGTTCAGTTGGTTAGAATACCGGCCTGTCACGCCGGGGGTCGCGGGTTCGAGTCCCGTCCACTCCGCCAACATTGCGGTTGATGCAAGCGAAAATGGCGAACGCGAGTTCGCCTTTTTCATTGCGGCGCGCGGATCAGGGCGCCGGCGGCGCGGTCGCGCCTGGAGCCAGCACTTGCGCTTGATCATGATGCTATAATTTCGGCAAAACAAGCGGTTACACACCATCATCCCGGTAGCGCCGGGACCCAGGGGCGAACGCATGGTTCGCCCTTTTTGATCGTAGAAGGTTGCTCATGTTTGATCTCGTCACCAAGCACAAGCACATCGCGCAGGGCATTCTGTTCCTGCTGATGGTTCCGTTCCTCTTCTTCGGCGTCGATTACTACTTCCAGGGCGGCAACCTCGATGCGGATGTCGCGACCGTGTCGGGCAACAAGATCACGCAGGCCGAGTTCGCCGAGTCGATGCGCGAGCAGTCGGACCAGATGCGCCAGCAGCTCGGTCGCAACTTCGACCCCGCGATGTTCGAGTCGCCGGAAGTCCGGTTCGCATTGCTCGACCAGCTGATCAACCAGCGGCTGATCACCGACAAGGCGCTGGCGGAGAAATTCCGCGTGAGCGACGCACAGTTGCAGCAGTTCATCGCAGCGCTGCCGGCATTCCAGGACGCGGGTGCGTTCTCGCCGGATCGCTATCGCCAGATGTTGTCTACGCAGAACATGACGCCGCTGATGTTCGAGCAGCGCCTGCGCGAGGACCTGCTGCGCAGCGCGGTGCAGGAGCCGATCATGGCGGCCAGTATCGTGGCGCGTACCTCGGTTGAACGCTACCTCGGCCTGCTCGAGCAGCAACGTGAAGTGGCCGTGGCGCTGATCGATCCCGCGCCGTTCCTGAAGGACGTCAAAGTCACCGACGCCGACGTCCGCGCGTTCTACGACAAGAACACCTCATCGTTCCAGACGCCCGAACAGGCGCGCATCGAATACGTGCTGCTGACGCAGGAAGCACTCTCCACCCTCGTGGTGGTCGACGCCGAGGAAGTGCGCAAGCAGTACGAGGCGAATGCCAAGCAATACACGGCGGATGAAGAGCGCTCGGCGGCGCACATCCTGATTCCGGTGAAGCCGGATGCCAATGCGGACGACAAGGCCGCGGCCAGGAAGCTGGCTGATGACGTGTTCGCCAAGGCCAAGGCCGCGCCGGCGCGTTTCGCCGAACTGGCCAAGGAGTTTTCGAAGGACCCGGGCTCGGCCGAGCAGGGCGGCGACCTCGGGCAGTTCGGGCGCGGCTCGATGGTCAAGCCGTTCGAGGATGCGGTGTTTGCCGCCAAGGCCGGCGACTTGCTGGCGCCGGTGCAGTCGGACTTCGGCTGGCACATCATCAAGGTCAACGGCGTGCGCCCGTCGCGCACGTTGAGCTTCGACGACGTCAAGGTGCAGATCGAAGCGGACCTGCGCAAGCAGCGCAGTGCGGCCAAGTTCGCCACATCCGCCGATCAGTTCCAGAACCTGGTCTACGAGCAGGCCGACAGCCTCAACGGTGTGGCCAAGGCGCTGGAGTTGAAGATCGAGACTTCCCCGTTGGTCACGCGCACGCAAGCGCAGGCATTGGGTATGGGCAATGCCAAGTTCGTGCAGGCACTGTTCTCGCCCGAGTCGCTGCAGAGCAAGCGCAACACCGAGGCTATCGAAGTGGCACCAGGCGTGCTGCTGGCTGGCCGCATCCTCGAGTACCAGCCCGGTGCGGCGCGTCCGTTCGACGACGTCAAGGATGAAATTCGCCAGCAGCTGGTCCGCAAATCCGCCACCGACCTCGCGCAGGCGGCGGGTCAGGACAAACTGAAGTTGTTGCAGGCCGGCAAGAGCGACAAGGATATCGGCATCACGTTCGGCAAGCCGGTCACGATCAATCGGGGCCAACCGCAGCCGGGGTTGTCACCTGAGGCGCTGGGCAGCATATTCGAAGCCAACCCGGACAAGCTGCCGGCGTTCACTGGCGCCATCAACGAAAAGGGCGGCTTCTCGATCGTGAAGGTGCTGAACGTGTTCACGCCGTCGCCCAACGACAAGGCGCGGCTCGACCAGGCTTCGGCGCGATTGTCCGAGCAGCTCGGCCGCGAGATGTTCCAGGCCTACCTGCAAAGCCTCCGGGCGCGCGCCGACGTGAAGATCAACCAGGTGAATCTCGACAAGAAGTAGTCACCGGGCGCTGGGCGCTACCACGCTCCAAGGTAAAACGGCGACCGCAGGGTCGCCGTTTTACCTTGGCCTGCCCGCCTGCTACAGCGGACCAGTTCAGCTACGGGTCAGCTCGCGAGGCAATTGGCCTTGATCCATATCTCGAGCTCGCCGCGCTCCTTGCGTCGCGTGGTGTTGTCGACGTAGACGTCCTCGCCCTTTGCGTTCTGGCGGATCATCTGCACCTGCTCCGCGGAAAGCGTGCGGATCTGGCCTTGCGCGCGCGTGCACATCTCGTTGCGCTTGACGTTCTCGGCGCGCAGCGTCTCGGCTTTCTTGGCGTTCTCGGCGGCGTCCATCTGCCGCTTCTTGAACTCGCCTTCCTGCTTCGCCAGGTCTTTCACCGCCGCGGGGTTGGCCGGCGGTGGGGGAGCCTGCACGGTTTCGGACTTGATGCTGGTCGGCGGTGGCTGGTCGGAGTAGACGACGCGGCCGTTGGCATCGGTCCATTTGTACGTGGTGGCGGATGCAGCGCCGGCGGCGACCAGCAGGCAGGCGGCCAGCAGCGCAGGAAGAGCGCGGGCCCGGGAGGCCGGCTGTTTCAAGGTGGAAGACGACGGGATGGAGGCCAAAGGTTCTCCCCGTGGAATTATGACATTGGCAAGGTACTCCAGCCGGTGCCTGCGGTCAATCCTGCGGCAGGCGCGGGCGAGGGGGGCGGATAAGGGGGGCCACGCGGGTATAATCGACATTTGCGCATAGGAGAAAGTTCAATGCGTGTTGTCCGCAAAGCGCTGACCTTCGACGACGTACTGCTGGTCCCCGCGCACTCTGCCGTCGTTCCCCGCGACGTTTCGCTCAAAACCCGCCTTACCCACGCCATCGGACTCAACATCCCGCTCGTCGCTGCGGCGATGGATACCGTCACGGACGCACGCCTGGCGATTGCCATCGCGCAGGAAGGCGGGCTGGGGGTGATCCACAAGAACATGTCGCCGGCGCGCCAGGCCGCCGAAGTGGCCAAGGTCAAGCGCTTCGAAAGCGGCGTGGTGAAGGATCCCATCACCGTGCCGCCCACGATGTCGGTACGCGAGGTGCTGGCCCTCACGAAGCGCCACCGCATCTCGGGCTTGCCGGTGGTGGATGGCAAGCGGGTGATCGGCATCGTGACGAACCGCGACACGCGCTTCGAGACCAATCTCGACCAGCCGGTGTCGAACATCATGACGCAGGGCGATCGGCTCGTGACGGTGCCCGAAGGCACCGAGCTGGAAGTCGCCAAGGCGCTGATGCATCGCCATCGACTCGAGCGCGTGCTGGTGGTGAACAGCGCAATGGAGTTGCGCGGTCTCATTACCGTGAAGGACATCCTCAAGTCGACGGAACATCCGCTGGCATGCAAGGACGAACTCGGTCGCCTGCGTGCCGGCGCGGCGGTGGGCACCGGTGCCGATACCGAAGAGCGAGTTGATGCGCTGGTTGCTGCCGGTGTCGACGTGATCGTCGTCGACACCTCGCACGGACATTCGCAAGGCGTGCTCGAGCGCGTGCACTGGGTGAAGCGGCGCTATCCCGATGTGCAGATCATCGGTGGCAACGTCGCGACGGCGGCGGGGGCCAAGGCGCTGGCCGACAGTGGCGTGGATGCGGTCAAGGTCGGTATCGGCCCCGGCTCCATCTGCACGACGCGCATCGTCGCCGGCGTCGGAGTGCCGCAGATTTCCGCCATCCAGTTCGCGATCGAGGGCCTCGCCAAGTCCGGCGTGCCCGTGATTGCCGATGGCGGCATCCGCTACTCGGGTGACATCGCGAAAGCCATCGCGGCCGGCGCGTCGTGCGTGATGCTGGGAAGTCTCTTGGCCGGCACGGAAGAAGCCCCGGGCGAAATCGAGTTGTACCAGGGCCGCTCGTACAAGAGCTATCGCGGCATGGGCTCGCTCGGTGCCATGCAGGAGGGCAGCTCTGACCGCTATTTCCAGGACGCCGAGGGCGAGGGCGCGGCCGAGAAGCTGGTGCCGGAAGGCATCGAGGGCCGCGTGCCGTACAAGGGCGTGCTGGCCTCCGTCATTCATCAGTTGATGGGGGGCTTGCGCGCGGCGATGGGCTATTGCGGTTGTCCCACGGTGGAGGAACTGTCCACGCGCGCTGAATTTGTCGAGATCACGTCTGCAGGCATCCGCGAGTCACATGTCCACGATGTGCAGATCGTCAAAGAGGCCCCCAACTACCGGGTGCAGTGATGGCCGCGGCCAATCATTCCCGGCTGCTGATCCTCGACTTCGGCTCGCAATGGACGCAGTTGATCGCACGCCGGTTGCGCGAAACCCACGTGTTCTGCGAAGTGCATCCGTGGGACGTCAGCGACGAGTTCATCCGCGCCTATGCGCCGAAGGGCGTCGTCCTCTCGGGCGGCCCCAGCAGCGTCATTGATGGCGATACCCCGCGCGTCCCTGACGCCGTGTGGGCTCAAAAAGTCCCGGTGCTCGGCATCTGCTACGGTATGCAGGCCATGGCTGCGCAACTGGGCGGCGCCGTGGAGCTGGGCAAGGTCCGCGAATTCGGGTACGCGGAAGTACGCGCCCGCGGCCACTCCGCCTTCTTCCGCGACATCCAGGATCGCAGCAACGACGAAGGACACGGATTGCTCGACGTCTGGATGAGCCACGGCGACAAGGTCACTCTACTGCCGCCCGGGTTCAAGCTCACGGGCTCGTCCCCGGCGTGCGCGATTGCCGCGATGGCCGACGAGACGCGCCAATTCTATGGCGTGCAGTTCCACCCCGAGGTGACGCACACGAAGCAGGGTGCGGCACTGTTGTCGCGCTTCGCGCACGACATCTGCGGCTTCGGCAACGACTGGAACATGCACGACTACGCGGGCGAGGCCATCGCCTCCATCCGCGAGCAGGTGGGCGACGACGACGTGCTGCTGGGGCTGTCCGGGGGCGTCGATTCATCGGTGGCCGCCGCGCTGATCCATCGTGCGATCGGCGATCGCCTGACGTGCGTCTTCGTCGACCACGGGCTGCTGCGCCTGAACGAGGCGCGCGACGTGATGCAGGCGTTCGCGCAGAATCTTGGCGTGCGGGTGATCCATGTCGACGCCAGCGATGCGTTTCTTGCCGCGCTGGCCGGTGTCAGTGATCCGGAGACCAAGCGCAAGATCATCGGGCGCCTGTTTGTCGATGTGTTCCAGCGCGAATCCGCCAAGCTCGTGAACGTGAAGTGGCTGGCGCAGGGCACGATCTATCCGGACGTCATCGAATCGGCAGGAGCGAAGACCGGCAAGGCGCACACGATCAAGTCGCATCACAACGTTGGCGGGCTGCCTGAGACGCTGCATCTCAAGTTGCTGGAGCCGCTGCGCGAATTGTTCAAGGATGAGGTGCGCGAGCTGGGTCAGGAGCTTGGCCTGCCGCGCGACATGGTGTTCCGCCATCC
>JBBQEY010000168.1:0-7196 GCA_038321425.1 Burkholderiales bacterium
AGCCTCGCCTACAGGTGGTCGGTGGCATCCAACCGCGCCACTTCCACCAGGCAGTCATAGAACGTCGCCGCGCGGCCCAGGTCGGTCAGCGCTTGGCTCGTCACGGCGTTCGCATTCTTGCCATCCGGCGAGAGCTTTTGCCACCAGATCGACGGCGCCACGGCAACACCGGCCCGCGCGCGATCGGACACGCGCGCCGTGGCGGAGAACTCACCGCGATCATTGAAGACGCGCACGCGGTCGCCGTCGTGGATGTCGCGCGGTGTCGCGTCCACCGGATTGAGATCGAGCCACGGCGTGGACTCTTCGCCCACGAAGGCCGGCAGGTTGGCAAATGACGAGTTGAGGAAATTGCGCGCGGGCGGGGAGATGAATGCCAGCGGGTAACGCGCGGCCAGCGCGGCATTGGTGACCACGGATTCACGCGGCGGAATGTATTGCGGTACGGCGTCGAGTCCCTGCTGGTCGAGCGTCGCACTGAAGAACTCGCATTTGCCGGAGGCCGTCGGGAAGTTGCCGTGCGCAAACGGCGCATAGGCGGCCGGCACCTCCAAACGCTGCCAGCCGGACTGCCGCAGCGTGTTCCAGTCGAGGCCGCGCGCCTTGGGATCATCGTGGCACCATGCCATCTGCGCGATGTCCTCATCGGTGTCGCGAAAGCACGGCTCGGTGAATCCCATCGCCGCGGCAAGGCGCCGAAAGACTTCCGTATTGGGCAAAGCCTCGCCCAACGGTTCGATCGCCTTGTTGTTGGCCAGCGCGTACAAATGCCCATAGGACGCGTGGACGTCGATTTGCTCGAGCTGCGTAGTCGCGGGCAGCAGGATGTCGGCGAAGTCCGCCGTGTCCGTCTGGAAGATCTCGTGCACGACGCAGAATAGATCCTCGCGCGCGAAGCCCTGGCGCACCTTGCCCGACTCGGGCGCCACGGCGACCGGATTCGAGTTGTAGACATAGATCGCGCGTACCGGTGGATCGATGGCGTCGACCAGTGCATTGCCGATCGTGGTCATGTTGATCGTGCGCGGGTTGCCGCGGATCAGGTCCGGCCGCTCCAACGCCGGCGTGTTCACCGGATACGTGCCCGAGGACGACAACAACGCTCCGCCCGCCGGGTCGCGCCAACCACCCACCAACGCGGGCAGGCACGCAATGGCGCGCACGGCATTGGCGCCACCGGCCACGCGCTGCATGCCGTAATTCACGCGAATGGCCGCCGGCCTGGTCGTGCCATACGCCCGCGCGAGATCGGTGACCTGTTCCGCATGCAGGCCGCAGACCTTGGCCGTTCGATGAGGGTTCCATTCGGCGGCACGCGCGGCCAGCTGGTCAAAGCCGATGGTGTACTGCGCGATGTAGTCGCGGTCGATCAGATTTTCGCTGATCAGAACGTGCATCAGGCCCAGCGCGAGCGCGCCATCGGTGCCGGGCATCAACGCGATGTGCTCGTGGCACTTCTCGGCGGTGGCGCTGCGATAGGGATCAATGGCGATCAGCCGCGCACCGCGCCTCTTGGCTTCCTGCGCGCGCATCCAGAAATGCAGGTTGGACGCGATCGGATTGCTGCCCCAGATCAGGATGAGCTTGCTGTTCTCGTATTGCTCGACATCCATGCCGATGGTCGCGCCGATCACGCTGACCCAGCCGGCCTTGCCGGCGGACGCGCAGATGGTACGGTCGAGCAGCGACGCGCCGAGCCGATGGAAGAAGCGCCGATCCATCGAGGCGTACTGCAACAGGCCCATCGTGCCGGCATAGCTGTAGGGCAGGATGGCCTGCGGACCGTCGGGCGAGGCGGCAATGGCGCCGAATTTTTCGGCGATGGTGGCAATGGCCTCGCCCCAGGTGATGCGCTCGAAGCGGCCTTCCCCCTTGGCGCCCACGCGCCGCATCGGGTGCAGCACGCGCTGGTCGGAGTACGTGCGGTCGAGGTAGCGCGCCACCTTCGTGCACAGCACGCCGGCTGTGGCGGGGTGATCGGCCGCGCCGCGGATGGCGATGGCGCGGCCATTTTCCACCGTGGTGAGCAGCGCGCAGGTATCGGGACAATCGTGCGGGCACGCGCCACGCACGACGTGGCGATCCGAGGTGACGGGGGGCGGCGGCGACATGATGGTCATTGTACGCAACGCGCGCCTTCCGCGACTTCGCTTTAAGCTATGCGCATGACGACGTTGCTACCGCTGCGCACCGTTGCCTTCGCTGATGGTACGGCGGTTCCCGCCATGGGACTCGGCACGTGGCGCATGGGGGAAACGCACCCCGACGCGGCGCGCGAAGTGGCCGCGCTGGTCCATGGTCTCGATCTCGGCATGACGCTGATCGACACCGCGGAAATGTACGGGGACGGTGGCGCCGAGGAAATCGTCGCGAAGGCCCTGCAAGGGCGCCGCGACGATGCCTTCATCGTCAGCAAGGTGTATCCACACAATGCGGGCGCCAAAAATGCGCCCGCGGCGTGCGAGCGCAGCTTGAAGCGATTGCGAACCGACCGCATCGATCTGTACCTGCTGCACTGGCCGGGCAGTATTCCGCTTGCGGAAACGGTCGAGGCCTTCGAACGCCTGCGCGCGGCCGGCAAGATCGTGCGCTGGGGCGTGTCGAATTTTGACACCCGCGCAATGCGTGCGCTGGAAGCGACGAAAAGTGGCGGCCATTGTGCAACCAATCAGGTGCTGTACAACTTGTCGGAACGCGGCCCCGAGTTCGACCTGCTGCCATGGTGCGCCGGGCGGCACCTGCCGGTGATGGCCTATTCACCGGTCAACCAGGGCGCGCTCGCCAAGCACCGGAAACTCGCCGCGCTCGCGGCGGCGAACGGCGTGACCGCCGCCCAGCTCGCGCTGGCATGGACGATGCGCAATCTGCTGGTGATCACGATCCCGAAATCCTCGACGCTCGCACGCGTGGACGAAAATCGGCGCGCCGCGGCGCTGGTCCTGACGCCGGATGTCACCCAGGAACTGGACGTGTTGTTTCCGCCGCCACGCGGGGCCGCGCCGCTCGCGATGCTGTAGGCACCGCTGGTCGGCGGGCAGGTGGTTGCCTTGCGGCCTGCGCGCCCGGGAACCACAACATATTGCGTCGTTTCAACAGGTTGTCTACCGTCTGTCGCGTTGGCACGGTTGCTGCTCTAGGTCTGTCATCGGGCTTGCAACGTTCCGCCCAACCAGAGACAGGAGAGGCACCATGACCTATACCTACTATGACTATCTCGATCTGGCGCCTGGCGCATGCCCAGCTCGCGTCGAGGCCGCCTATGCGGCGGTGCTGGAACGCTTTCAATTCGGAGCCACCGACTCCGGCCAGGATCTTTCGCAGCTGGTGCGGATGATCCACGCCGCGTACGAGGTGTTGAGCTCGCCCGAGCGCCGCCAAGGCTACGACGAGCAACTGGCGCTGGAAGCCGCCGCGGCCGATGAGGAACTGAAGTCCACGCTGGACGCACAGCCCAGTTTCATGACGCGTCGCGTGCAGGATGTCCCCGCGCAGATGCACGCAGCTTTCGCGTCGCTCGCGGCCTGACGTACGCGCCAGCGCACTTCTCAAGGTTACGGCCGCCGGGAAAGTTCTTTTTTCCAGACTGCAAACAGCGATGCGGTCGGCGGCCGTATTCATATCACGTTACCGGAAGCAGGTTCATGCGAACTCGATCAGAAGGTAGTAGCAACACCGCGCGAGTGCCGCTGCGCCGGGGTCCCTCGCGTACCGCGTCGTACAACGTGCGTGTGGCGGTGTCCCGCCGTGCTGCCCGGCGCGTGACGATCATGCCGCGCCAATGTGCGCGGCGCACTCGACCGGTGGCACTGACCCCGCGCGGCTTCGTACCGCTGATCGTGCACTAGCTGCGCCGACTTCACGTTCGCACGCTTCACGCAGCGCCGGCCCTGGCCGACGCTGCGCATGTTCGCATCACCTCATCCATCCGTCTTAAGGCCGCGCTCAGAGATTGCGTGTTCAATTCTGCTGTTGCATCGCCTTTCGTCGGCTGTTGAACATTGTGTTCACAACGTTCACGACGCTGGCAAAGTTCTTGCAAGGGTATCCGTATTCGCTCAACCCAATGGCACAGTCAAGCTGATGCGCCAACCCGGAGATCACGCTCGTGGACAAATGCGTTGCCTGCCAGTTTTATGACCGCCAGATGGCCAAGACCACCGATACGCGAGGCGTGCAGTGGGGGCAATGCCGGCGTACGGCGCCCATGCTGCATCCGATCAATGCCAAGTCGTACATGATCGAAGGCGTGTGGCCGCACGTGCGTGATGACGATTGGTGCGGCGAGTGGAAAGTGGCGCAGCGGCCGCTACAGGTCCGGCCAGCGGAAAGTGTTACCGGGGGTGCCATGCATGCGGGCATTTCGCCGGCATCCGCGCGGCCCGCGGTGCTGGCATCATTGCAATCGCATCAATCATCCCACGGCAATACCGGCGCGTTTCCGATAGCGTCTTCCGGGCCACAGGCCGCAGCCGGGCGCGGCGACTGACGCGCCACGCTACGTAACATCCTGCCGCGCGAATCTGGCATGCGCGGCGCACCGGTTAATCGGTGCTAGAGTCATTGTTGATCGCGGCGCCCCCTGGCGCCACGCGGCCATTCCCGCCATGCCCCACACCGAACTTGCTGCCGCCATGATGGACGGTCACGTCGTTGTCACGCCCAACAAGCGCCTGGCACGCACGCTCATCGCCCAGCACGATGCGGCGGCGATGGCGCGCGGCGACACTGCATGGACTGGTGCGCGTGTGCTGCCGTGGAGCGCATGGTTGCGGGCGCTGTGGAACGACTTGCTGGCCGTCGGCGCGCAGCAGGATGCGCGCGCGTTACTATCGGCAGAGGGCTCGGCATGGCTGTGGGATGGCATTGTCGCCACCGACAGCACGCTGCTCGATCCCCGCGGCGCGGCGGCCTCCGCGGCATCCGCCTGGACCATCTTTCACGCGTGGTGCGCGCCTGGCGAGAACTTCGCCGCTTGGCAACACGCCGGCATCGACGACGATGCTGCGACGTTCAGCCGGTGGGCGACGCGGTATCAGGACACGCTCGCACAGCGCCATTTGCTCGATGCGGCACAACTGGCCGACGTGCTGACCGGCGTGGCCGATCGCGTGCCGGCGTGGCGCGATTCGCAGGTGCTAATGGCCGGCTTTCTCGAATGGTCCCCGCAGCAGCAGCGGCTGCTGGCGGCACTGGAAGCGGGCGGCATGTCGCTGGCGCGTGTCGCGTTGCCTGCGGCGCGCGACGCGACCTGCACGCGCACGACGTTTGCCACGCCCGCGGCCGAGGTCATGGCCGCGCTGGTGCATGCCCGGGACATCGCCGCCGCCGATCCCGATGCCCGCATCGGCATCGTCGTCAGCGACCTAGCGCAACGCCGCGACGCGATCCTCGCTGCCGCGGACGACATCCTGTGTCCGGAGCTGGCCGCCGTTGCCGATGCCGATGCGCCGCGGCCTTACGATATATCCCTTGGCGTGGAACTCGCGCAGGTGCCGCTGGTGGCGAGTGCACTGCACCTCATCGATTGGGCGGCCGGCGCGTTACCGATGTCGGTCGCCGCGGTGGTGCTGCGCTCGCCCTATCTGCCCGGCAATGTCGCCCATGGTTGGGGCCGCGCCGGCATCGAACGTCGATGGCGCGAGGCCGGCGTACAACAGGTGATGGTGGGTGCCGCCGTGTCTGCTTTGCCGGCAGGCGACCCGCTTGCCGCTGCGTGGGCAGACTGTGCGCTACCGGTAACCGGGAGGCAGACGCCCGCGGCCTGGGCGCAGGCATGGCGCGCGTGGCTGGCGGAGGCGGGCTGGCCCGGCATGCAGTCGCTGGGCAGCAGCGAGTGGCAGGCGCGCGACGCATGGTGGCAGGTATTGGGCGCGTTTGCCTCGCTCGACAGCGTGATGGGCGTGATCGCGCGCGACGACGCACTGGCGGCCGTGCGCGCCATGACCAAGCGTGCCGTGTTCCAGCCGCAGTCCCGCGGGGCGCGAATCCAGATCCTCGGCATCCTGGAAGCCACGGGGTTGTCATTCGACATGCTGTGGATCGCGGGCATGTCGGCAGGGCGGTGGCCGCCGGCCGCCGCACCGCAGGCGTTGCTCCCGCTGGCGTGGCAGCGTGATCGCGGCGTCCCGCATGCCGACGCACCGCGCACGCTGGCTTTCGCGCGCGCCGTCACGGCCACGCTCGCGAATGCGGCGCCGGTGGTGATCGCCAGCTACGCGCAGCGCGAAGACGATGCGCCAGCCGCAGTGTCGAGTCTGGTGGCCGCATGGCCTGAGCAACCGGCTGCCCTCATACCGGCAACGGCGGGAAGCCTGCGCGCCATGGCCGCCACGCGGCCTGTCCTGGAGTCGCTCAACGATGTGCAGGGTCCGGCACTGGCTACCGGTGCGCGCGCAGAGGGCGGGGTCGCGGTGGTCGAGACGCAGAGCGCATGTCCGTTCCAGGCGTTCGCGCGGTACCGGTTGCGGCAGGAAGCATGGCCCGACATCGCCGCGGGTTTGGGGGCGGACGAACGCGGCAACGTGCTGCACCGCGTGCTGGCCACGTTCTGGTCGGGCGTGCGCTCGCATGCCAACCTGGTGGCACTGACGACGGTCGACCTCGAAGCACGAATCGCTGCGGCGGTGGAGGTGGGCAAGACGGCGCTCGAAGCCCGCCGGTGGCGTGCGTTGCCCGCACCGGTGGCGGCGGCGGAAGCGGCGCGCCTCGCCACGATGACCCGCGCCTGGCTCGACACGATCGAACGCGAGCGGCCACCATTCGCACTGGACGAGTCCGAGGAAAGACACGCGCTGCGACTGGGCGATCTCGAGTTCCGCATCCGGGTCGATCGTGTGGACCGTCTGCCGGATGGCAGCCGGATCGTGATCGACTACAAGTCCGGACGCGCGCCGTCGCGCGGCCAATGGTTCGCGCAACGCCCCGCCGGAACGCAGATCGGCATGTATGCGTTGGCACTGCAGGCCGACGGCGCACCGCAGGACGTCCGCGCGGTGGCGTATGGCCAGATGAAGGCGGGTGAAGTAAAGGTCATCGGACTCTCCGCCGATACGGCGCTGTGGCCGGCCTTGCCCACGCCGTCGTCGGGCCGATCGAAGCTGCCGATCGCGGATTGGCCGGGCGCCATCGAATTCTGGGAATCGAACTACGGCATGCTGGCGTCCGACTTTCGCGAAGGTGCGGCGCAAGTGTCGCCG
>JBBQEY010000169.1:0-7145 GCA_038321425.1 Burkholderiales bacterium
CGACGTGCCGACAATGGCCGAAGCGGGGCTCCCGGGATTCGAGACCGCGACCAACTACACGCTGTTCGCGCCCGCCGGCACGCCGCGTGAAATCATCGCGCGGCTGAACAAGGAAACCAACGAAGTGCTGAAGTTGCCGGACTTGCGCGATCGCCTGCTTGCGCTCGGCATCATCGTCAGCGGCGGCACCACCGAAGCCGTCCAGGCGCGCATTCCGGAAGAGATGGATAAGTGGGCGCGCGTGATCAAGACGGCGAATATCAAGATCGACTAAGGGAGACGTGCGAGCGCGAGTTCCGCCGCCATCTGAGGCGCACTGGTTCCGCTGAAATCGCGGCGGTGGCGCCATGTTGTCCATGACCTCGCGCCTTGGCGCATCGCGCTTGTTCGCGGACATCGACCGCGAGATTGCGCCTGTCAAGCCCGATGTCGGGAAGCTGATGTCGATTGCGCTGCGCAACGGTCTGACTATCGCTGAGTGACGCGATTCAGGTAGATCGCGGGCAGATTGCAGCCATCCAGTCTCAGCCGAAGGACGCGGATGGCGCGGGACCAGCATCGACGGACAGCGATTGCCTGAGCGGATGTGGCCGATTTTTGCTGCCGCATGGCCCAGGACCAAAGCGACCGATGTGTCCGCACCTTTCGCTACCTGACGGCGACCGCAGAAGCGCGCGCCGTGGCGAGCCATTCATGCATGCACGCTTCTCGTTCGGAAACATAGAGGCGCTGGATGCAGGCGCGCTCCGCGGCCACCAGCTGTTCCAGTGGCGTTCCGGCGCGCTGAAAGAGGAACGCGACGGCCGTGAGCAGGCCGATTGCGACGAAGGTAGCAATGGCTGCAGCAGCGATGGTCGAGAGCGGAGAGAATTGGGGGTAAGCGCGCTTGGCATTCATGGCAGGCTCCTGGGTCGGGTTGGCGTCGTCGTGGACGCGTGGTTGCCGGGTTGCACTGTCCGCGTGCCGATGACGATCGACGGTTCGCATTAGGGAAACCCGGGGTCGCCGATGCCACCGGTGGAGATGAAGCCGGTAAATGTCTGTCCGGATGTCGTGACCCCACGCGGCGAGCATACGGGCGCTAAAACTCGCCTCGCAAGACGCAGTTGGCGAAGTGGACGAACGCGAGGGCCAACGGTTTGTCGCGGCGGACGAGTGGACGATGACAAATGGCGGAAGGCAGGTCGCTGAACAATCCGGCAGTTCCCGCGTGGCTTGCGTGGCCAGTTGATATGGGTTATCGTCCGCGATTCATGCATATGCATGGGATCGCCTGTCCGGTTGCAACCCGACATGGCGCGCAGGATCGAAGACGGCCCACCGGTCGTTGACGCAACGCGTCGAGGCGCGCAACCCGCGCCCGATGGAGGCCCATGAGCAAAACAACCACTGCTTCATTCCCTGACACCCTCGCCGTTCTGGCGGCTTACGCGCCACGTGGCAGCGAATGCGCGTTCGCGAATGTAAAGCTCCTCTCGCGCGTAGTCACCACGCTCTATGACAACGAACTGCGTCCTTGCGGAGTGCGCGCCAGCCAGTTGGCGCTGCTTTGGGCCATCGCCGCCATGGAGCCAGTGGATCTCTCGCGGCTCGGCACCGTCACGCTGACCGACCAGACCACGCTGAGCCGCACCATCGCGAATCTGAAGCGCGAGCGCTGGGTAAGCGTACGTGCCGGCGCCGACCGTAGGGTGCGGATGGTGTCGCTTACGCCTACCGGCAGGGCGCGCTTCGCGGCCGCGATGCCTTGCTGGGAGCGCGCGCAGTCCCGGGTTGCCGATCTTCTCTCGCTCGATTCGGTGCGCCGGATTGCACGCGAGGTACGCAAGAGCGTTCGTGCCTGATCGTACGTCGGGCCGGCGCTACGAGCCGCTTGACCGCCGGGTTTCACCGGTTCGTCCCCGATGCCGACGGATCGTCGCTCCCTGCAGCATTCCATCACTTTCCCTTGCGCGCACCAGAACGGCGGTGTACCGTACGCCAACGCATTTACTTGTATGTACATATATCAGCCCGGCGTATGGCATCGACTGGCTCGTGGCGGCGGGTGTCGCTCGGGAGTGCCCGGCATGAACGACACGTTGCTGCCCTCATCGCTCGACGGTCACGACGACACCCAGCCTCGCCGGCATGGCGCCGCGGAGGTTCATTCGTTTCCACAACGGTACCTCGTCCGCATCGCGGTAAAGTCCGTGAACAGGATCGTAATCGTCCCCGTGGCGAGCATCGTCCGCCTGGAGGCGGAGGACAATTACGTTCGACTATGGGCCGACCGGCCCTACTGCACAAGGAAACGCTCACCCATTTGTTGTCGCGCCTCGATCCCGAAACATTCGTCCGCGTCCATCGTTCGCACGCAGTCAATGTGGCGGCGGTGCGCGAGTTGCGGCCGCAACTTCATGGGGAGTTCCTCCTCGTCCTCGCCAACGGAACGGAATTGACGTCGGGGCGCAGTTACCGGTCGTCCATCCAGGCCGCATCCGACCTCGTTTGAGGCCACCACGCTTGCATTCGGCAAGCGGCAGGCCCCGCACTGCGATCGTCGCTGCGTTGTGCCGAACCTGGGTGGATTTGCGAGCCGCTTTGGGGGAAGCGGGCACCGTGCGCGCGGCTTGCATGTACGCCGGGCCCGATGCAGACTTCCGCTCGCGCAACGCGGCAGCCCGTCACGAACACGTTAGGGAAGGAAATCGCGATGAAAGGTCTCAATCACGTTGCCGTCGTGGTCGCCGCTGCCGTGTTCTTTGTGATCGGCGCGGGGTGGTATAGCTTTTTCCAGAGCGCCTGGCTTGCGGGAATTGGCAAATCGCTCGACCCGTTGACCAGGGAGACGGGCGGATCGCCGATGCCGTATGTCATTGCTTTGGCGGCGATTCTCGTCATGTGCTATACGCTTGCCGGCGTCATCGGCCGGGCGGCGGCACCTTCCACGGGAACCGGGGCGCGCGATGGCGCCACGGTGGCGATCGGGATCGGCGCCGCAGCCATCGCCCTCAACTACGCATTCGAGGCGCGCGGAGTGTCGCTGTGGTTCATCAACGCCGGGTATCTCCTGATCGGGCTCGTCGTTGCAGGAGCCATCATCGGTGGCTGGCGCAGAAAGACCGAGTGATGGTGGTGGCCGGCAATCCCCATCGGCGTACCCTGCCAATCTCCGTGCCGAGTAGTTGAACGAACAAGCGACGGCTCATCTCACTGACCGGCTTGCTGCCTCCTACGCCGGTGCCGTGCATGACGTGCTCCGCTCATCACCCTTTTCCAATAGAGCCCACATGATCACTGCCGTCTTGCCGCCTCGCCGCCAGCTCCGCCTCCTCCGCCTGGCGCTTTGCGCGACAGCGCCCAATGCACGGCATGCAATCGGTATACACTACGTATATCGGAGGAACCAACGCATGCCCGTCGCAGCCACCACGCGGCACCGCCGGCCGCCCAACCTCACGGTCCGGGCGCGTGACGGCGCCCGGACCGACAATCTCGCCGAGCAAGCCTATCGCAACCTGCGTGCGCTGATCCTGGAACGCAAGATCGCGCCCGGGGCGGCGGTGATCGAAGGCCGGCTCGCCGAGGATCTGCGGATCTCGCGCACGCCGATGCGCGAGGCGCTGGTGCGGCTGGTCGGCGAAGGCCTGCTCGAGCGCGCCGACGCCCGTTCGTATTCAGTGCGCAAGGTGTCGCCCACCGAGTATTTCCAGTCGATGCAGGTTCGCGAGACCATGGAGACGCATGCGATGGATCTCGCCGCCGACCGCGTGCCCGCCGCCGAGATCGACACGCTGATGCGCGACATCCGCCGGCTCGCGACGCACGCCAACCAAGAAGCCGACCACTGGCAGGCCGACGACCGCCTTCACCTCATGTTTGCTCAGGCCAGCGGCAACGCGGTGCTGGTGCGGATGATCGAGACGCTGCGGGTCAACACGCGGCTGTTCGAGATCGCCGGGCCGTTCCGGCGCGTGGCCATGGACGGTACCGAACACCTGGAGATCCTCGCCGCCTGGCGCGCGGGCGACGTCAAGGCTGCCAAGAAGGCGCTGCTCGCCCACCTGCGCAGCCTGCAGCAGGAGGCGCTCGACGTGCTGTCCGGCCGCCGCGCCTAGGTCGTCCCCGCGTCAAAAGCCGCCCGCCTCCCCCCGACTGACGAAGCGCCCGCGGCCCGGAGTGCCCAGCCACGCGTCCCCGTCGACGATGAGGTCGCCGCGCGAGAACACCTTGCGCACGCGGCCCACCACCTCCTTGCCCTCGAACAGCGTGAAGTCGCAGTTGGTGTGCTGCGTCTTGGCCGAGATGACGTGCTTCTCGTCCGGAGCGAACAGGACGACGTCCGCATCCGAGCCGACGGCGATGGTTCCCTTGCGCGGGAACAGGCCGAACAATTTGGCCGGCGCGGTCGACGTGATCTCGACGAAGCGGTTGAGCGAAAGCCGGTTCTGCCGTACTCCGCCGTCGTAGATCACGGTCATCCGCGTCTCCACGCCCGGCACCCCATTGGGAATCAGCGAAAAATCGTGGCGTCCGTGCGGCTTCTGGTTGACCCGCCCCAGGTGACCCTCCTTCATGCAGAAGGGGCAGTGGTCGGTCGAAACGACCTGCAGCTGGTCCATCCGCAGCGCGCGCCATAGCGCCTGCTGGGCCTCCTTCGACCGCAGCGGCGGACTCATCACGTGTTGCGCGACCTCCCATGCATCGCTGTCGTAGGCCGAATCGTCGAAGAACAGGTAGTGCGGGCAGGTTTCCGCGAACACCGGGATGCCCGCGTCGCGGGCCTCCACCACCTCCTCGAGCGCTTCCTTGGCGGACAGGTGGACGAAGTACACCGGCGCCTGCGCCAACTCCGCGAGCTTGATGCCGCGATGCGTGGCCTCGCCTTCCATCAGCGCCGGCCGCGTCAGGGCGTGATACTTCGGCGCGGTATTGCCCTGCGCCAGCGCCTCGCGGATCAGGAGCTCGATGATCGTCCCGTTCTCGGCGTGCAAACAGATCATCCCGCCGTGCTGGCCGACCATGCGCATCGCGCGAAAGATCGCTGCGTCGTCGACCATCACCGAGTTGGGATAGGCCATGAACATCTTGAAGCTCGTGACGCCCTCGTGACGGATGGCGTGCCGCATGTCGGCGAGCGTGCCGTCGTCCACATGCGTAGTGATCACGTGGAAGCCGTAGTCGATCGACGCCGTGCCCTCCGCCTTGGCCTGCGCCGAGCGGATGGCCTCCAGCACGCTTGTGCCCTTGCGCTGGAACGCGAAGTCGACGATGGTCGTGGTGCCGCCGAAAGCCGCGGAGCGCGTGCCGGACTCGAAGGTGTCGCACGTCGTCGATTCGCCGAACGTGTTCTCCATGTGTGTGTGGCAGTCGACGCCGCCGGGCAGCACGATGAGCCCGTGGGCGTCGATCACCTGCACGTCGGGGCCGACCGGAAGCGTCTCGCCGATCGCGACGATTCGACCATGGTCGAGCAGGAGGTCAGCGACATAGTCGTCGACAGCGGTGACGATGCGTCCCCGGCGGATCAGCGTGGCAGTCATGGCAAGCTCCGTATTGAAAATGAACGCGTTCAGCCGACGCGGCGCAGCGGCGCGAGCAGGAGGCCGGCCGCCGCGAGCGCCGCTTCGAGCATGGCGATCTCCTCCGGCGGCAACGGCCCGACCGGCGGCCGCATCGCCGCGTTCGACAGCTTGCCCATGAGCTTCAGACAGGCCTTCAGCCGCGCGTTGGCGTGCGCCGACGGCGCCGTGCCGTAGATCGCCGTCGCCAATGGGTAGATGCGGTCGTTGAGCGCACGCGCGGCGGGCAGGTCGGATGCCGCGATCGCGCGGTCCAGCCCGACGATCAGGTCCGGCACCAGCACCGCCAGGCTGACGAGGCTCCCCTCGCTGCCGATCGCCATGCAGGTCAGCAGGTGCTCGTCGCCGGACGCCATCACCGCCACCTTGGGCGCGATGCGGGCCACGAGTCGCCGGTTGGCTTCGTACCGCGCGCTTTCCCAGCTGCCCTCCTTGATACCGACCACGTTCGGCAGTTGCACGAGCGCGGCGAGCGTCTCGGCGTTGTAGGCCATGTCGCGCGTGCCGACCCCCGCCTGGTACAGCATGAGAGGCAATGAGGAAGCCAGCGCGACGATCCGATGATGGTTGAGCGCCATGGTGGCGTCCTGCGACAGCACCCAGGAGAACGGCGGAAAGACGAGCAGCACGTCGGCGCCGGCTGCCTCCGCGTCGCGTGCATGCTCCGCCGCCTCGAGCGAGCTCTCGGCGTTGATGCCGCAGACGAGGATCGCCTTGTGCCCGATCGTCTCCCTGGCTATTTCCACCACGCGCTTCTTCTCCGCGCGCGACAGCGTGAAGTTCTCGCCGGCGTGACCGTTGATCAGCACGCCGACGATGCCGTCGGCGGCCACGGCGTCGGTCAGGTGGCGCGCCAACGCCGCCTCGTCCACGGACCCGTCGAGCGCGAGCGGGCAGATCGTCGCCGTGTAAATGCCGCGAAAGGGATTGGGTCGTTGGGGAATCATCGCTTGCTCCGTGAGTGCGGTTTCAATGCGACAGCGGCACCAACCAGGCGCGCCGGGTCGAAGAGCGGATGCGCAGGCTCGCGTCCGAGCATGTAGTCGGCCAGAAGCTTGCCGAGATAGGGACCGCTCGTGTATCCGGAATGCGCGCTGCCGATGACGTACGCGTTGGCAACCCCCGGGACGGCGCCCAGCAGGGGCAGGGCGTCGGCCGTTTCGGCCTCGAGCCCGAGCCAGATACGGGCGATACGCGCTTCGGCCAGTGCCGGGACGGTCCAGCGGGCAAGCCGCATGTTGCCGATCAGGTTCTCGGGTACCGTTTCGACGCCGCCGCGCGCGGGGTCGCCCAGTCCTTGCCAGCCGCCGCCGATCAGCACCGTGCCGTTGCGGAATTGCTTGAGCGACAGCAGGCCGCTGGCGACGCTCAGCACCGTGCGCATCACCGGCCTGACCCGCTCGGTCACGATGAGCTGGTTGATCAGGCATTTGACGGCAACGGCAACGCCCAGCCACGCCAGCATCTCGCCCAGCCATACCCCGCCCGCCAGCACGACCCGTGCTGCCTGCGCCGCATCACCGGCTTCGTCGAGGATCGTGAATCCCGCGTCACCGGCATCGATGCCGACCACGCTGCGCT
>JBBQEY010000170.1:0-7086 GCA_038321425.1 Burkholderiales bacterium
GAGATTGTTGATGCCAACCGTCAACGTCGGGTCGGGCAGTTGGCCGGCCGCCACCGCAAGGTCCCGCGCCGCCGACGCCGCAGCGTCTTGCGCCACCAGCGCCTGTGAGCGGGTGCGCGCAAGTCGCAGCGCCTCTTCCAGACTCAGCGTGACTGCAGCATTGGCGATTGTAGAGAACATGACCAACGCAAGCGCAACAGGCCGGACGATGGCATTGATTGACGGACGGGCTGCCCAGGAAGGGCAACAAAGCGGAATGGACATAGGACCTCCAGACGACATTGGGAATCCGACGCCAATGTTCGGGGTCCGGGCCGCAGCCTGCAACGACGAAACAATGGGTCGACCGACGCGCCGGCGACGGCGCGGTCTGGAGGATCAGAGGCGGAAGCAGCAGTGCAGAATGCTGTGCGGGGGACCCGCCGCGAAAGGGACGTGCCCGAAGGCAGCAATGCGTTCTGATGACGCCTGCAGCTTCGACTCGGGGAGTGCCACGACGAGGACACTAAAGGCCACCGGCTGCACTGTCGGTGCCTGCGGGTGATCGCTGCTTTGCTGCCCCGACTGGCAGTGCGCGAGGCACAGGTTGGGCGTGGCCACATCCATTGCCGACATCTGGCCCGTCTGCGCGCAATCGGTCGGCATGGCCGCCAACTGGTTCGCCGTCGGCAACTGGTCCAAAGCACCAGCTAGCGCCGGGCACGCGTAAGCCGCCACGGCACCTTGCATGAAGAGCAGCGCGCCAAGCAGCAGGCGGCACACGAATCGTCTTGTTACCCCGGTCATGCCGGTAGTTTAACGCCGATTGGTGATCCCAACCCGGGGACCACGATTTTGCGCATGACTCCGGCTCTGCGGAGCTCCCGTAAACAGCAAAGGGAGGCGCGCGGGCTCGAGACCCTTTGTAAGCAACAGAATGCGGCGATGTCCCACGTACGGTCGCGCGGAGCGGCGACTTTATAACCGGCCCGGGCATCTTAAGGTGGTTCCCACGGGTCACGCATCTGAAAGCGGGGCTTCGTGGGCGAATCCACCTACTTTTCACGAGGAAACACAAATGAAAACTGTTGTCGGCTCTTTCGATAGTCATACCGATGCCTCCCAGGCCGCAGCCAAATTGATGTCTGCCGGCTTCACGCAATCCGAAATCAATGTGGTCAGCAACAACACCAGCAAGGCCGGAGCCAGTGACGACACCCGTAACGTCAACGCTGCCAGTGACGACGCCAGCGGCGTGACCACCGGCGCTTTGACCGGCGGTGCGATAGGTGGTGCCGCCGGCGTCGCGGTGGCCATGATGGGTCTTGCGATCCCCGGCATTGGACCAATCCTCGCGGCGGGCACTCTGGCCACCGTATTGGCAGGTGCCGGCGCTGGCGCGGTAGCGGGCGGGTTGATCGGCGCGCTCACCGACGCGGGCGTTTCCGATACCGATGCCGAGTATTACGCGGAGTCGGTGCGGCGCGGTGGCGCGCTCGTCACCGTTCGCGCCGATGATTCGCGTGTCGACGAAGTCGAGTCGATCCTGCGCGATTGTGGCGGCATCGACATCGAGGAACGTGCGGGGCAATGGCGCAGTTCCGGATGGGACGGTTTCGATGCCAAGGCGTCGGCGTATTCCCATGACCAGATCGAACAAGAGCGCGCACGCTATCCGGCGCGTGCACCTCGTTCTTCGACGCTGGGCATGTAAGGACCGGGAGCTGCGGCCCCGCCGTGCGGGGCCGCATCCTGGAGCCAAGGCACCGCCACCGGCGGGAAAACAGCGGCGCGTCGCCGCTGCCCGCCGTCATTTCTTAGGGATGCCGCGGTGCCACAAATCGGCCCATGCAGCAGGCGCTGCCTCTGCGTGGTAGTCTGTTCGGTCTCGCACACGACGCCCCGATGCACTTGCCGTGCAACGCGACGATGTCACCACCTTTTGCGGGCAGGGATGACTCCTTGATATCGATCAGCGCGGAAATGAACCTGGCCAAAACCACCGACAGCGCGCGGAAGAACCAGCTTCTGAGACAGATTCCCGATGCGCAATGGGCGGAATGGAAACCCTCTCTCGAGCTCGTGGAGCTGCCGCTGGGCCACGTTTTGTACGAGCCGGGCACGCGCATGTCCCATGTTTACTTTCCAACCACCGCGATCGTTTCCCTGCTGTACATGATGGAAAATGGGTCCTCCGCGGAGATCGCGGTGGTCGGTTGCGAAGGTCTGGTGGGCGTGTCGCTGTTCATGGGAGGCCATTCCACCCCCAGCCGCGCCGTCGTGCAGAGCGCCGGCGTCGGATACCGGTTGCGGGCCAATGTGATGATGCAGGCGTTCAACCGCGCCGGGCCGGTGCTCCACCTGCTGCTGCGCTATACCCAGGCGCTGATCACGCAGATGTCGCAAACGGCGGTGTGCAACCGGCTGCATTCGCTCGATCAGCAACTCTGCCGGTGGCTGCTGTTGAGCCTCGATCGCCTGGATGAAAATGAGTTGCACATGACGCAGGAACTCATCGCCAACATGCTCGGCGTACGCCGCGAAGGCGTGACGGAAGCGGCCGGGCGTTTGGACAAGGCCGGCATCATTCGCTATTCGCGCGGCGTGATCACCGTTATCGATCGGCCCAAACTGGAGCAGCGCGCCTGTGAGTGCTATGCCGTCGTCAAGGAAGAATACGACCGGCTATTGCCGTCAACAACGGCACAATGAGCCCGCGTTCGCGTTAGCAATCGACCCTGTGAAGTGGATGGGAGCGCCGCCACAGCGCGAGGGCACAAATGCTCCTACATGCATGGTAATCGGTGCAAAGTACTGACGTCACAAAGTGATTGGGCAGTTGGTGGCGCCTTTGATTTAATGGCGAAATCAGCCAGAAATGCCGGGCACGATATTCGCAAGGGCAGGGTCACACCTTGACTCCCTTCGCCCTTCCGACATGATTCATATCGAACCTGGCCTTTACCTGCGCGTGGTCCAGTCGCCCCAACGCCCGCATCCATTGCCGCTCGAGAGCGGGTTTTCGGAAAACGTCGCCTATCGCGCGTTAGGCGTGCACACGCCGTCCGAAACCAGTGAGTGCTATTTCATCCTCTCCAACGATCGGGACGAAACGTGGTTCATCTCGAACCGTCACTTCCGTACGGTCGGATTGCACCCGGAACGTTTGGATTTCCGCTTTCGGCTGGATGAGCCCGAAAAGCATTCAGGTTTGCGGGGCCTCGCATGCAACTCGAGGTAGCGCGCGCCGACAATCACGCCGGCTATAGGGGTGGCGGCATCCAATTCCTGGCCGAATGGGGAGACTGCGCCGGGCCGGCATGGGCGCTGGAAAGCGCGATCGGCATCCAAACCTTGTGCCTCGAGGCCATCATCGACGCGGGATTGACCGTGTGCGGCAAACAATTTATTGCGTTGGATGGCGCCGGCGTGACGGGGGTGGTACTGCTGGCTGAATCCCACTTGGCCATACGAACGTGGCCCGCAACAGCTGCCGTCTCACTGGACGTCTTCGTTTGCAATTACCTCACCAACAACAGGGGTAAAGCGCACGCGGTCGTCGATGCGCTCAGGGCGCTCTATCGTCCAGGACACGAAAACCTGCTGCAGGTGGGCCGCGGCGGTATTGAGGTTTAACAACCGCGCGGACCACAGCGTCGGACAAAGCTGTCCCACACCGCTTCCCGGTCAGCAAGACGTAATGTGGCCTACCGCACAGACTGTAGCCACCCGAGCGGTCAATCTTGCATCGCTCAAACAGGTTCTCGTTCTGCTACCCATTCACGCGTTTGGCAATCTCGCGTCACCTTCGTCATGGAAGCTTTATGCCCCGCACTGCGCGTCAAGGTAGTCCGCCCGCAACCCCAGCGCCCGCGTCATCGCAGGTGCAAACAACCAATGGGCGCAGCGCCAAGCGCGCCCATTGCACGATGCTGATCGGGCTGCTCAACGATTGCCTGGCGAATGAGATCTGCTGCGTCCTGCTGTACAGTCGTCGCCAATTCCTCGCCGACCGGCAAAGTGGAATTGGAAGCACCAATACCAATCAATTCCTGCAGAATCTGAGCGACGAACAGTCTCATGCTGATCGCATCGCCGCGCGCATCGTGGAGCTTGGCGGCGAACTGGAGTGCCAGGACAAGATTCTCGACTCCCTTGAGTCCTCGTCGATGCAGGGCCTCGAAACCGAGGCTGAACTGATCCGGGCTACCCTGGCCGCCGAAAAATGGTCAATCGAAACGTACCTGCAGGTGTTGAGCCATAGTGGCGGCACCGATCCAGTGACCTGGAAACTGGTCGACGAAATCCTGGCGACTGAAACGCGACACCCGCACACGTTGGTCGAACTGCTTCCGCTTTACACAGCCCCGGGCACAGCGGGCGGGCCGAATTCGAACGCGCCGGATATCAACGCTGTCGATTGACTTGCTTGTCCCGGGGGAACGCCACGACGTGCGGTGACCGATCGTAGGTGGCTGCCGCTTCCAATTTTTTCTGCTCGCGACGGACGCGCGCGAAAGTCTTGTGCAGGTTGGTGGAAGCACTGGATACATACCGGAACGTGGGATCGAGGATCGATTTCATGTTTCACTCCAGTCGATTTCATTGCGGAATCGGACATTGCATGGGTTACGGAACGGCGCGAGAATCCTTGCTACTCGCCGTGCGACCTTCTCGCGCCGTTGACGTTGCCTAACGCGCCGATCCCCGTCGAAACATGTTGACGATGGCGAGCAACACCATCGCGCCGACCAGGGACACGAGCAAACCGGGGATGCTGAAATCACTCGAATTGATGGTTCCGGTACCAAACATCGGTGCGATCACGAACCCTGCGATCAGTGCACCAATGATGCCGACCACCACATTCAGGATGATCCCCTGCTGACCATCCGTTTTCATGATCAGGCTGGCAACCCAACCCAGAACACCACCTACGATGAGCCAAATGATGAAGTTCATTCATTACTCCTTGTTGCTTAGCGGTGCGCACGACCATTCAAATGGATGATTTCAGCTAGAAGGAAGTGCGCGGAAGTGTCACTTGCCGTCGCGGTCGGAATCACCCGGTGTGGCGCGTTCCACCGTATCGCTCACCCGCTGCCACGCGTCACGCGAGGCGTGCTTCGCGTTGTCCCAGGTGAGACGCGATGAGCCTCTCGACCCTTCCCAGTCCCGCATGAGCTGAGGCTCCGCATCGTCAAAGGAACCACCATTCGTGCGTCCGTACGAATCGACGCCGTAGCGATAGGCAGGACCGTAGTCGTCGAACGATGATCCGCCTTCGACGTAGGGCCGCGTTGAATAGTTATCGCGCCAATACGATTCTTCGGCCGTCGGGTCGATCATTTCCGCAACGCCTTTACCCGCGAGGCCACCGACGACCGCACCAGCCAACGCGCCCACTGCGGCGCCTACCGGCCCGGCGACGGCTCCGACTGCGGCACCTGTGGCCAACCCGCCTGCGACGGCGCCGACACCAGTCCCTACAGGATGCGCGCCCGGGGCGCCGGTGATCGGGTCCCGATTGAGATTTCGCTCGTCAGTTCTTGTCGTTTCCATCTGCAGCTCCTATCGCTAAAATTTAGATGAGTTCTTCGCAATGTTCCGTGTCTCGTTCGGCGACGTTTCTTTTCGCCGAGGACATGATGTTCGGGCAGCGCCTGTGAGCCAATAGCCGAAACAGCGCTTTCCGTGTAGGACACGCACTGAAAGCGGCGGCGCAGGATTCGGCGCAACCTCCTACAGGACATAGGAACGTTCGCCTACATCGTGGTCAATGCCGAACATGCACCATTTTTGTGGCGCACATTCCGCGGTGAGCCCTGCAGTGAGGAGCACTTCGATGACAATCGTGAGTGGCCGAGCAGCGTCAGGAGTGCCTTGCGAGCGCCAGCTCCCCAACAGGGCAATGGCACCCGGTTTTCATTTCAAACGCAGGAAACGTCGTGAGCAATTATTTCTGGATCACCATGGGTTCTACCGCGTTCTTTTGCTGCCGCATGTGTCCAGCCCGGCGGTAGTAGGCGGTGGACATCATCCCGTTACTTCAATGGCCTGCCATGGCGGTCACGCTGGCGGCGGCATGGCTGATTGCCTCTTCATCGCCGCACAGGCGCCGGGTCGGGTTTTGGGTCTTCCTGCTGAGCAACGTTCTCTGGATCATCTGGGCCTGGCACGACGGCGCCTACGCGCTGATCGCCCTGCAGGTGGGCTTGGCCGCGCTGAACATTCGCGGCGCGATCAAGGCGCGCCGCGCGCCACCGGGCATCCAAGCGCCCAAAAGCGCGCTTGTGCCGGCCTCGAAGTTGGTCGCAGCACCGGATCGAGGGGCGCCGCAGACGCCAATGGCAGAAACGCCATAGCGGGCAGTGGTATCAGGTGCGCCGAGACCGACCTGACACGCTTGGGGTGCCCGCAACGGTCATGCAACCGAAATATTCAGCAAAGTTACACACTGAGCTGTAGGACAAACCCCGAATTTGCCGATGAAATTTGGCTCTTTGGGCCCCCTATCCTGATTCCCCGTAGAGTACAATTATTCGGCTTGTCGACTTCTATTCGTGGTGTGCCGCCCACCAACGGCCCCGGGAGCTTTCATGGGTCTTAGCCCACACGTGATGATCGTGGATGACGCTGCCGTCCATCGGGATACGCTGTCCGCCATGCTTGTGCACGCGGGCGTCCAAGTCACTGCCTGCGAAAATGCCGCGGATGCCCTCACCGTCCTGCGCGGCGACACTGTAGTTGACCTCATTCTGTCGGATGTACGCATGCCAGGCATGGACGGCATCGAGTTCTCGCGCCAGGCCCGCAAGGTCCGGCCAGCAACGCCGCTGGTTCTGGTCACTGGTAGAGACAGCGCAATGGACGCCGTGATGACGGGCGGCAACTTTGCGCTATTGAAGCCCTACACCGCCGCCGCACTCAACGGTGTGTTGCTTGAACATCTGGGTATCACGATTTAAGGTCCGCGCCGCGTCATTTGCGGAAGGACACGCCGTGTGCGAAACGACAACATCGCCGTGCACCGCCAGCTCGTAGACCCGCCCAGCCAGATGCTTGGTATGCCCATCCGGACAACTGGAGCGCCTTGGGCCGCGGCCG
>JBBQEY010000171.1:0-7066 GCA_038321425.1 Burkholderiales bacterium
CGGTGCTGCTGGCCGGCAACAGCCACGGCCAGGGTAACGAACTCGTCTTTGCAGTGACGGAGGGCGTCACCTACCAGGCCACCCCGAAGGAAATCCGCGACAAGTTCGCACCGATCGCCGACGTGCTGGCCCGGGCCACCGGCCGGCGGGTGCGCACCGTGCTGGTCCCGTCCTACAATGATGTCCGCGCCGGCCTTGCTACCCAGGAATACGACGTCGCGTTCATCCATCCGGCCCACGTGTCGATGGCCGAGATCAAGGCGGGACGGTACAAGTCCGTGGCCTGGACCACGGGCTTCACCGAATACACCGTCTCGATGCTGATGCTCCCGGGCACGCCGCTCAAGGCTTTGGGCGAGCTGAAGGGCCACACGCTGGTCACGCCCGACCCCGATTCGATCACCGCGGTCATGGTCCGCGCGATGCTGCGCACCGACAACATCAAGTGGACGGCCGACCGCGATCCTGTGCCCGCCACCGTCCGCGTCATCACCACGCGCTACCAGGACGCCGTGCCGTTCTACCTCGAGAACGGTTTCGCGATGGTCGCCGCCACGGCCGCCAACGCGGTCGTCAAGGGCTGGACCGACAAGGGTGGCAAGGTGCTGGTGAAGTCGAAGCCGGTACCCATCAAGCAGTTCATCGTCTCGAGCAAGATGGCGCCGGACGAACAGGCGCGGATCCGTGAGGCGCTGATCGGCCTGCGCGACGCGAAGGGGGGCCGCGAAGCCCTCGACACCGTCGGCTACAAGGGTTTCCTCGCGCCCAATCCGCAGGTCGAGACCGCCGCGATCGAGTGGCTGGGACTGTAGTATCTGTCGACGCAACATCATGGCTCACAGGCCCACCGCCATGTCACGCTGGACCGCCTTCGCACTGGCGCTGTTGATCACACCGCTGGCGCTGCCCGTGCGTGCCGCGACGGTTGTACCGACGCAGAAGCTCGACGCCACGCTGTCCGGCGTCGCGACAAACGGCACCGCCGGTATCACGCGCAAGTTGATGCTCAACGCACCCGGCTCCGGCCCGCCGATGGTCGAGACCATCCTCCGGTTCGAAGGCAACCTTGATGCCGTCAAGGCGCAAGGTGCGGTCGTCCGCTCGGTAATGGGCAACATCGCTACCGTCGACATCCCCGCCGACAAGCTGGCCGCCGTGGCCGCGCTCCCCAACGTCGTATCGATCGAGGCTGCGCGCGTGCAGCCGCTGCGGCTCGACCAGAGCGTTCCCGCGGCGCGCGCCGACACGTTGCGCGCCGGCACGCCACCCACGTGGAGCGCGGGCACCGGCGCCGGCGTGCTGGTCGGCGTCATCGATTCCGGCATCGACTTCAGGCACGCCGATTTCAAGAACGGCGATGCCACCACACGCGTCGCCGCCATCTGGGATCAACGGGATACCGGCGCGGCGGGCTCGCCCCCGGCGGGCTATGCCTACGGCGGCGTGTGCACGTCCGCGATGATCAACGCAGCGATCGCCGGCGACCCGGCGGCCTGCACGCAGCGGGACACCGACGGCCACGGCACCCACGTGGCAGGCATCGCCGCCGGCAACGGACAGGCCACCGGCAACGGCCAACTCGCCTTCCGGATGATCGGCATGGCGCCCTCGGCCAACATCCTCGTTGCCAACGGCAACGGCAATGCGCGCGTGCTCGACGCGATTGCCTGGATGAAGGCCACCGCTGCCGCGCTGGGCCGTCCGCTGGTGATCAACATGAGCTTTGGCTCGTACTTCGGCGCACGCGACGGCACGTCGAACTACGAAACGGCCATGAGCAATCTCGCGGGTCCGGGGGTGATCCTCGTCGGCGCTGCCGGCAACGAAGCCACGGCGCCGATCCGCGCCACGGGCACGATCACGCAGGGTGCGGGCGAGACGGTGGGCTTCACGATTCCCGATGCCAGCACCGGCGCGGAACTCGAGGTCTGGTATCCCGGCACCAACAGCTATGGCGTCAACGTGGCAGGCCCGGGCTGTGCCGCCACGATCACGGTCAATCCGGGCGAAACTCCGGGCACGATCCAGACGGCATGCGGCGGGGTGGAGTTCGCCTCCACCGGCGTACTCGCCAACAACGACGACCGGCAGATCAAGGTCGCCATCGGATCCACCAACACTTCGCCGCTCGTCAAGGGCGCGTGGAAGATCACGCTGGTGGGCAACGTCGTCGAAGGCGGCAGCCATCCGTTCTCGATCGTCAACGGCGAAGATGTCACCGGCCCCGTGTTCACGGATCACGTCGCGCCGATCACCACCGAGATCCTGACGGATGTCTCGAGCTCACGCCGCGTGATCGCCGTGGCGTCATACAACACGCGCACGGCGTGGAACAGCGTCAATGGGCCCAGTACCGACGCCTCCAGTGGCGCGGTTTCCGACATTTCCAGTTTCAGCAGCCGCGGCCCGCGGCGCAATTGCAGCAATCTGGCCAAGTGCCCGCCGATCATGAAGCCCGAGGTCACGGCGCCGGGTTCGAAGATCATGTCCTCGCTCACCGCGGACAAGACCAGACCGGCGGAGGCGTCGACCATCGAAGCCGATGGCGTCCACTATGGTTCGGACGGCACCAGCATGGCCACGCCGCACATCGCCGGCGCCATCGCGCTGATGCTGCAGCAGGATCCGACGATGACGCCGGAGACGGTGAAGGCGCGGCTCTACTCGACCGTACAGACCAACCCGTTCTCCACCAGCCTGCCGGCGTTCAATCCCGCTGCACCCGATGTGCCGCCCAACCCCAACTACACGTGGGGCTACGGCATTCTCGACGCCGCCGCCGCTGTGAAAGCCTCGCAACCGTCCACTGGCGCGCCGGTGACCGCGGTCGAGTTCTACAACGCCGCGCTCGACCACTATTTCCTCACCTACGTCCCCGGTGAAATCACCAAGCTCGACAACGGCACATTCGTGGGCTGGGCGCGCACCGGCCTGTCGTTCCGCGTCTTTGCCACCACGCAGGCGGGTACTTCCGCCGTGTGCCGCATCTACATTCCGCCGGGCAAGGGCGATGGCCACTTCTTCGGCCGCGATGCGAACGAGTGCGATGGCACGATGAGCAAGAACCCGACGTTCATCCTCGAGTCGTCGAACTTCTTCTATCTCTATCCGCCCAACCTCGGCAATTGCGGCGCCGGACAGGTCAACGTCTATCGCGTATTCAGCAATCGCGCCGATGCCAACCACCGCTACACGACCGACAAGACCGTGCGCGACCAGATGGTGACCAAGGGCTGGATCGCCGAAGGCGACGGTGCGGACATCGTCGTGATGTGCGCGCCGCAGTAACGCTGCACGCCTGTCGGCCTCGCGCCACTGGTTTCACGCGTCGCCCCAGGCGTCGCGCGCAATCGTGTGGGCGGCGACAACCTCCGGCGCCAGCGCGACCCCCAGGCCCGGCCGGTCCGACACTGCCAACCGGCCGGCGGCCGGTGCCGGCAGTAGCGGCGCTACCAGGGTTTCAAACAGCGGCGACTCGTTGAACTGCAATTCGAGTCGCGTGAATCCGGGAAGCGACGCACAGGCGTGCACGCTGGCCGCATGGGCAATGGGGCCGGTCGGATTGTGCGGAGCAATGGCGACGCCTTCCTGCGCCGCCAGCGCGGCGACGGCACGCAATTCCGCGAAGCCACCCACATATTTGATGTCGGGCATCAGCACATCGTAGGCGCCCACCTGCAGGAACGGCCGGAACGCATCGCGCCCCACGCCGTCCTCGCCGCCGGCGAGCCGCATACCCAGCGCATTGGCGCGTTTGCGCAACCGCACAATGGCCGACAGGTTCGCGTCGATCTCGCGGATCGGGCATTCAACCCAATACAGGCCTAGCGGCGCGCACGCGTCGATCACGCGTTCTCCCCACGCTTCGTCGAAGCGCCAGTGACAATCGATCATCAGGTCGACGGCGGCCCCGACGGCATCGCGTACGGCGGCGACGCGACCGAGGCCGCGATCGAGCGCCTGCGAAGTCGGCGCCACCGCAGGGCCCCAATGCCCATCGGCGTCGATCTCATCGAACGGCGCGATCTTGACCGCGCGGAACCCGGCATCCACCGCCAACCGTGCGCCTGCGGCAAACCCGTCAGGCTCGCGCGACGCCAGCCCGCGATTCACGTTGGCATACAGTTCCACTTCCGCCGTGGGCGTACCGAGCAAGCGCGCGACGGATCGCTGCGCGCGCTGGCCGGCAAGATCCCACAGGGCATGATCGAGCGCAGAGATCGCCGCCCCCATCGGGCGTGACTGGCCGTTGATCGGAATGACGAACAAGGCGTCGGGCACGGCCGGTCGCTCGAGCAGCGTCGGCGCAAGCTGCGCTAACGCCGCCAGCACTGCAGCCTCCTGCTTTTGCAGCGTCGCTTCGCCGACACCCACCGCCCCTTCAGCATCGAACACCTGCACGAAGAGCCAGATGGTCTTCGGGCTGACGCGAACCTGCGTCAGGGCGATCCCGGTGATCGCAGGGACGAGCGTGTTAATCGCGGACGTCAGACGAGGTCGCGCAACACGATCGCGCCTTCGGTCCCGCCGCCGGTCTTGACGCGCACACGCACGCCCGGTGTTCCGCGCAGGATGTCCCGTACGACCGGCAGCGTGAGTTCCGACCACGCCCGCCCGTTCACTTCGACGATCACGTCACCGGTCTTGAGTCCGGCCTGCGCCGCCGGGCCGGCTGCCACGACGTCGACAACCTTGAACCCATCCGCCGCCAACTCGAGCCACACGCCGCCGCGGTCCGCGATATCCGGCGTGCCGTAGTTGATGTAGCGCTCGAAATAGATCGCGTCGTTGGGCAGGTCGTAGGTCACGGCGAACTGGCGGAGAATCCCGAACCCCGCGTTGCCGGCAAGGTCGGCGCGCGCCATCGGCCCCGCGGCCTGCACCGGAATCGCCACCACCGGAAACGGCACCTCGACAGTGCCGAGCTTCAGCATCTTGCCGCGGCCCAGCAGCGAACGCACCGGACCGTTGAGGCCCACACCGGTGATCGCTTCGATCTTCGCGTTCATCTTGCTCGCAAGGTTGTTCTTCGTGGCGAAGGCCGGCAACAGCGTCAGCGACGCGCGGCTGCCCGTGTCGATCTCGAACGCGCCCTCCACGCCATCGATGCTGCCCTGCACCTGTGGCAACCGACCGCGCGCGGCGATGGGCACGCGCGTCCCCGCGCGGTCACCCTTGAATTGCGCCGGATCATAAAGCGTCAGGCGCCCCTTCGCGTAGTCGACCCGGATCGGCATGCGCACGAACCACTCGAGGCCGATGATGCCGGCAATGTCGTCGAGGCCTTCGACGCGCGCGAGAAACGCATCGATGTCCGCCACCACGTAGCGTTGCCCACCGAGTTCCACACCGTTGATGCTGGAGACGCCTACATCCACGCTCTGCGGCAATGGCTTGCCCGCGCCGGCCAGGCCGGCCACGGTCTTGGCGGCAAGCACGTTCGCGCCGCCTGAATCGAGCAGCATCCGGAACGGACCGCGGCCATCCAGCAGCACGCGCACGAAGAGGTGGCCGCTTTGCATTTCGAAGGGCGCTTCGACTGCCGCGCTGCCGGCGGGAAACGTGAGTTCAGCCGCATCGACCGGGATACCGAACACCACCTCCGTCATCGGCGTGTTGAAGTTGAGCTTCTGCACGGTGACGATCTCGTCGAACTTCGGGTCACCGCGCGTCGTACGAACATGAAACGGGATCTTGACGCCCTGCACGTCACGGCGATCGGTGTAGATCTCCGTTCGCGTGACCTCGGCTTCGCGCTCCACCAGGCGCTCGATCAACCCGCTGTCGGCGTGAATCCAGAATTCGAAGGCGCGGCCACCCTCGGGCACGATCGTCACGATATCGTACTTGCGGCCGTCGGCTTCGTCGCGCCCCTTGAACGTGACCACGGCCTTGGCGCGATCCTGGTACCAGAACGCGAGGCGATCGCGATACGCCGCGTTGGCCGCCAGCTCCCGCGCCACGGCGCCGGTTTCCACCTTCGGCGGATCGAGGCCATCCTGCGTCCAGACCACTTTGCCGTCGAAGCCGGCAGCGCCGGTCAGCGGGCCGATGCTGTAGCGAAGCATCGAACGGCCCGTCGTGATTTCGCTCCAGCGCTCGACCGTACCTTCAAGACCTGCGGCCGCAAGCTTCACTTCGCTGTGCTGCGAGCGCAGGCCGTCCCAGGCGGCGCCACCACTGGCCGCCTTGGCCGCAGCCAGCAGCGCGCGCGGGTCGACGGCGCGTGGCACGGACGGTGGCGATTGCGCCCCGACATGGCAGGCTACGACGGCCAGCGTGGCAATGAACAGGGATCGCAGAGACAGGGTGCGGGCGGCGAGGAACGGGCTGGAAATCGGCATAGCCCGCCAGTATCGCGGTCAACGCGTGCCGCTGTCGAGTGGGATTACGATATATGCGCGCTGACCGCGGACCGCGTGTCAAGTGGAAGTGTTTTATCGGTGTCGCGTCCCAGTCGTTACGCCAACGTCCGCACCTTCGGCTCGCGATCGTAGAACCGCAACGCGGCTGCTTTCACGAACTTCCGATCAAGTCCGGTAACACCCTCGTCCGGTGCAATCCCCGCCGCATCCAGCAACGGCTGCGCGTCAGCGGTACAACCGATGGCCTTGAGATGTCCAAACGCATCGCGTACGAAGTCCACTGCCGCACCTTCCTTGGCCAGCATGGCGGCGGCATCGCGCGTCAGTACCAGCGCGATCGCATCCACGAGCACGGATGGCGTACCCGCGAGCTGACCGTCCGCCTTGAGCGTGCCGCCCTTCACCTTGATCCCGCCCACCTTCGGCGCGATCAACATCGCCGACCCACCGGCGGCCTCGACGTCGGCCTTCACGCGATCGATGTCGGCTTTGCTCGAGCCCTCTGCGAACAGGATGCCCACCTTCCGGCCGGCCAGCGTTGGCATCATCTTGGCCACGATCGACAGGCTGGGCGACGCCTTCATGTCGAAAGGCTTGGCCGCCGGGACCGCTGCAGGGGGCAGCGGCATTGCCAGCCCCGTCGCGACCCGGGCTGCCAGGTCTTCATCGACGTTGCGCAGGTTGGCCATCACCCGCGTGCG
>JBBQEY010000172.1:0-7032 GCA_038321425.1 Burkholderiales bacterium
CCGGGGCAGCCGGTGCATGAACTGTTGTATGCAGCAGCAATCATTTTCTTCTGCTTCTTCTATACGGCGTTGCAGTACAACCCGAAGGAGACGGCGGACAACTTGAAGAAGGGCGGTGCGTTCATTCCAGGCTATCGCCCTGGCGACCAGACGGCGAAGTACCTGGAGAAGATCACCCTGCGGCTGACGCTGCTGGGCTCGATCTACCTGGTGATCGTGTGCTTCATCCCGAACTTTCTGATCGCGTGGAAAAACGTGCCGTTCTATTTCGGTGGAACGTCGCTGCTGATCATCGTGGTTGTAACGATGGACTTCATGACCCAGGTGCAGGCCTATCTCATGTCGCAGCAGTACGAAAGCCTTCTCAAGAAGGCCAATTTCAAGGGCGGAGTGCCGACGCGCTGATGGCGAAAGAAGACACGATTCAGATGCAGGGCGAAGTCGTCGAGATGCTGCCCAATGCCACATTCCGCGTGAAGCTCGAAAACGGGCATGTGGTGCTGGGACATATCTCGGGGAAGATGCGAATGCATTACATCAAGATCTTGCCGGGTGACAAGGTAACGGTGGAAGTCTCGCCTTACGACCTGTCCCGGGCGCGGATCACCTTCCGCGCGAAATAGAAAAACGGAGTGAATGATGAAAGTTTTGGCTTCGGTAAAAAAGATCTGCCGCAATTGCAAGATCATCCGCCGCAACGGTGTTGTGCGCGTGATCTGCACCGACCCGCGCCATAAGCAGCGCCAGGGTTGATGTGGCACGTCACCACCAGATAACGACAGGTTAAGCATATGGCCCGAATTGCAGGCGTCAACATCCCGAACCACCAGCACACCGTGATCGCGCTGCAGGCGATCTACGGCATCGGCCCCACGCGCGCGAAAAAGATCTGCGCCGTCACCGGCATTTTGCCGGCGACCAAGGTCAAGGACCTGTCCGACAGCGAGATGGACAAGATCCGCGAGCAGGTGGGCAAGTTCACCGTCGAAGGCGATCTTCGTCGCGAGAACACGATGAGCATCAAGCGGCTGATGGATCTCGGCTGCTACCGCGGCTCGCGCCACCGCAAGGGCCTGCCGGTCCGCGGCCAGCGTACCCGCACCAACGCCCGTACCCGCAAGGGTCCGAAGAAGGGCCGTACCGTCGCGCTTGCCAAGGGCGTGACCAAGTAAGCGCCCGTTTCACGGCCCGGACTAAATTGAAGGTTTGAGGAAATACGACGATGGCACAGCAACCGTCCCAGAAGGCAACCGCGGCACGCGCGCGCAAGAAGGTCAAGAAGAACGTGACCGAGGGCATCGCGCACATCCACGCGTCCTTCAACAACACGATCATCACGATCACCGATCGCCAGGGCAATGCGCTTTCATGGGCAACGTCAGGTGGCGCGGGCTTCAAGGGTTCGCGCAAGTCGACCCCGTTCGCAGCGCAGGTCGCGGCCGAAGCCGCGGGCCGTGCCGCGGCGGAGTGCGGCGTCAAGAACCTCGAAGTGCGGATCAAGGGCCCCGGCCCGGGCCGTGAATCGGCGGTCCGCGCGCTGAACGCGCTGGGCATGAAGATCTCGAGCATCACCGACGTTACGCCGGTGCCTCACAACGGATGCCGGCCGCCGAAGCGCCGGCGTATTTGATTTATTAGTCAGAGCGAGGTTGAAACCTCGCCTACAGTCCATTCATTCATAGCACCCTAGGATAGCTAACGTGGCTCGATATCTCGGACCCAAATGCAAGCTGGCGCGACGGGAAGGCACTGACCTTTTCCTGAAAAGCGCGCGTCGTTCGCTCGACTCCAAGTGCAAACTGGAAACCAAACCCGGCCAACACGGCGTGAAATCCGGCATGCGTATGTCGGATTACGGCAACCAGTTGCGCGAAAAGCAGAAGCTCCGTCGCATGTACGGTATTCTCGAGCGTCAATTCCGTCGTTACTTCGCCGAAGCCCAGCGGCGCAAGGGCTCCACAGGCACCAACCTGCTCCAGTTGCTCGAGTCCCGTCTCGACAACGTGGTGTACCGGATGGGTCTCGGATCCACGCGCGCTGAAGCACGGCAGCTGGTTACGCACTGCGCCATCATGGTCAACGGCCGTTCCCTGAACGTGCCCTCGGCCTTCCTGAAGGCAGGCGACGTGGTCAGCGTCACCGCGAAATCGATGGCGCAGCTGCGCATTGTCGATTCGCTGCAGCTTGCCGAGAAGGTTGGCCTTCCTTCCTGGGTCGAAGTCGACGCCAAGAAGATGACCGGCACCTTCAAGGGCGCGCCCGAGCGTTCCGAATTCGGCCAGGACATCAACGAAAGCCTGGTCGTCGAACTGTATTCGAAGTAAACGACACCCAGGCAGTCGCGCAATTCCGGCGCCCCCTCCGGATTCGCAAGAGGATTTCGCATGCAGAGCAATGTTCTGTTGAAACCGCGCATCATCGACGTGCAATCGACGTCCCCGTTCCACGCCAAGGTGGTGATGGAGCCGTTCGAGCGTGGTTATGGTCATACGTTGGGCAACGCGCTGCGGCGTGTGTTGTTGTCGTCGATGCCCGGCTACGCTCCCACCGAAGTCAAGATCACCGGCGTGTTGCATGAATACTCGGCGCTCGATGGCGTTCAGGAAGACGTCGTCGATGTCCTTCTCAACCTGAAGGGCGTCGTGTTGAAGTTGCATAACCGCGACCATGTGATGCTTCGCCTCGCCAAGTCGGGCGAAGGTGTCGTCACGGCCGCGGATATCGAACCCAACCACGACGTCGAGATCATCAATCCCGAACACGTCATCGCGCACTTGACCGCCGGTGGCAAGCTCGAGATGGAGATCCGGGTCGAGAAGGGCCGCGGGTATCAACCGGCCACGGCGCGTGCCAAGCCGGAAGGTGGCCGCACGATCGGCGCCATCCTGCTTGACGCTTCATTCTCGCCCGTGCGTCGCGTGAGCTATGCCGTGGAATCGGCGCGCGTCGAACAGCGCACCGACCTCGACAAGCTGGTGCTCGACATCGAAACCAATGGCGTGGTCGAGCCCGAGCAGGCGGTGCGTTACGCCGCCTCCGTTCTGGTCGAGCAGCTGTCGGTGTTCGCTGACCTGAAGGGCACGGATACGCCTGCCACCGAGCGCAGCTCGCCGCAGGTTGACCCGATCCTGCTGCGCCCCGTCGACGATCTCGAGCTGACGGTGCGTTCGGCCAATTGCCTCAAGGCCGAGAACATTTATTACATCGGCGATCTCATCCAGCGCACGGAAACCGAGCTGCTGAAGACCCCGAACCTGGGTCGCAAGTCGCTGAATGAGATCAAGGAAGTGCTGGCTTCGCGCGGGCTCTCGCTCGGCATGAAGCTCGAAAACTGGCCGCCGGCCGGGCTCGATCGCCCTTAAGCGGAATTTCAATAGACCAAGAATCGAGCGCGGTGAAAATCTGCGCCACCGTATAGTAAGGATCACGCACCATGAGACACCGTCACGGACTGCGGAAACTGAACCGCACCAGCAGCCATCGCCTTGCGATGTTGCGCAATATGACCAACTCGCTGTTCCTGCACGAGGCCATCAAGACCACGCTGCCGAAAGCCAAGGAACTGCGTCGCGTAGCCGAGCCGCTGATCACGCTGGCCAAGAACCCCACGGTGGCCAATCGCCGCCTGGCGTTCGACCGCCTGCGGGACCGCGACATCGTCACCAAGCTCTTCAACGAGCTGGGTCCGCGTTATCAGGGTCGCCCGGGTGGTTACCTGCGCATCCTGAAGTTCGGCTTCCGGCAGGGCGACGCGGCACCGATGGCGTTCGTCGAACTGATGGACCGTCCGAACGCCGAAGCCGCGCCGGAAGGCACGACCGAGGCCTAACGCAAGGCAGGCCAAGGTTGCAACTCTAGCGCCGGACCGTTTGTCCGGCGTTTTCATTTGCGCGAGGCATCGCGTCGTGTAGCATCTAGCGCTTTCCAGCACCGGCGCGGCAATGACGGAAACGGTTCTTGTGACGGGCGGCGCGGGCTACGTCGGATCGCACATCGTTGTGGAACTGGCGCACGCCGGCTATACCCCCGTCGTCCTCGACAATTTCTCGAACAGCACGCCAGCGGTGATTCCGCGGCTGCAGTCGCTGGCCGACCGGTCGGTGGCGTGCATCCAAGCCGACGTGCGCGATGTCGTCGCGCTGCGCGCGGCATTTCATGACCACCCGATCACCGCTGTGATCCACTGCGCGGGCCTCAAATCCGTCGGTGAGTCCGAGGCGCGACCCCTCGCCTACTACGACGTCAACGTGGGTGGCGCCATCGCGCTGGTCGAGGTGATGGGCGAAGCCGGCGTCGCTACGCTCGTCTTCAGTTCGTCGGCCACCGTGTATGGCCAGCCCGGCGACCTGCCGGTGGCCGAGGATGCGGCGTTGCGGCCGCACAGCGTCTACGGGCGCACCAAGCGCGTCGTCGAGGACTTCATGCGCGACCTGGCGCATGCCAATCCCAACTGGCGCATGGCGATCCTGCGGTACTTCAATCCTGCCGGTGCGCATGCGTCGGGGATGCTGGGCGAAGCGGCGCGCGGGCGCCCCAACAATCTCGTGCCGCTTTTGTGCAAGATCGCCAGCGGCGAACTGTCGGACCTGGCGATCTACGGCAGCGATTGGCCCACGCCCGACGGCACCGGTATCCGCGACTACCTGCACGTGCAGGACCTGGCGGAAGGTCACGTCGCGGCGCTGCGCTACCTCGCAACGAGCCATGGGGCCGTGACGCTCAACCTTGGTTCCGGACGCGGCCATTCAGTGCTGGAAGTGGTCAGCGCGTTCGAGCGCGTCTGCGGCCGCACGATCGCCAAGTCGATGTCGCCGCGGCGGCCGGGTGATGTATCGAGTTACTACGCCGATCCGCAGCGTGCGGAGAAGCTGCTGGGGTGGACGGCCACGCGTGGACTCGATGCCATCTGCGCCGACGCATGGCGCTGGCAGAAGAATGGTGGACGCTACTGATGCGACTGACGATCGCCGACGTACGTGTGCATGTCCTCGAAGCGCCGCTGACCGAACCCTTTCACTGGTCGTTCAACGGCACCAGCGTGCGTGCCGCCTGCATCGTCGAAGTGGTGGCCGATGACGGCACCACCGGCTGGGGCGAATGCTTCGGTCCCGCGCCGCTCAACGCGGCGATTGTGTCGGCGTATGCAAGGCGGTTGATTGGTGCCGATGCACTGGCCACCGACGCCATCTGGCAAGACCTCTATGGCGCCTATCGCGACCAGGGACAGAAGGGGCTCGCGATCAGCGCGCTGTCCGGCGTGGACATCGCGTTGTGGGATCTCAAGGGCAAGCATTTTGGCGTGCCGGTGCATCGCCTGCTGGGCGGGCCGCTGCGCACGTCTGTACGCGCGTATGCAACAGGGACGTATCGCGTCGAGCACGGCGATCCGCTGGAGTACGTGGTCGACGAAGTGGCGGGCTATGTCGAGCAGGGCTTTCACGCGGCGAAGCTGAAAATCGGCTTCGACGTTGACGCCGATGTCGCGCTGATTCGCGCGGTGCGCAAGCGCGTCGGCCCCAAGCCGCGACTGATGCTCGACGCCAATCATGGATACGACGCCATCGAAGCCATCGCGCTCGGCCGCGCGGTGGCCGACCAGGACATCGACTGGTTCGAGGAACCGGTGATCCCCGAGGACCTCTTGAGCTATCGCGAGGTGCGGCAAGGCCAGCCGATTCCGGTGGCCGGTGGTGAATGCGAGTACACGCGTTGGGGCTTCCGCGAGGTGCTGACGTCGCGGTCCATGGACATCATCCAGCCGGATACCTGCGCGGCGGGCGGCATCTCCGAGTGCAAGAAGATCGCCGACATGGCGGCGGCGTTCGGCGTGCGCTATGTGCCGCACGTCTGGGGTACGGGCATCGCGCTGGCGGCATCACTGCAGTTGCTGGCTGTCCTACCCCATTCGCCGCTGCGCCTCACGCCGCGCGAGCCGTTGCTGGAGTTCGATCGCTCCGAGCATCCGTTCCGGCAGGTGGTACTGATGCAGCCGATCGAGCACGTGCAGGGCGTGGTGCAGATTCCCGATGGTCCCGGGCTGGGCATCGAGGTGAACCGCGAGGCGCTCCTCGAATTTGCGGTGCCGATTCGTTAACGGCGCATGCATCCTCTGGTGAGGCTTCACCCTTGCAGGGTCGATGCCGGGCAGCACGAGTTGCGTGATGGGTACGCCGTTGGCGTTCCACACGATGTAGGCTTGTACGGTGGTGGCCGCGCACTGGATGTCCATGCGGCAATGACCCCGGGTTTACAATCGAGTGCTTCCACGTCCGCCACGCCGCCAATCCCCGGCAAACCTCCTTCGATGCATCAGGTGCTGCAACCCGCCGATTACGTGCGCAAGCCATGGAAAAATGGCGGCGGCGTAGCGCTCGACTTGCATGTGGAACCCGCCGGGGCAGGGATGGATGCCTTCGATTGGCGCGCCAGCATTGCACTGGTGCAGCGAAGCGGCCCGTTCTCGCACTTTCCCGGGGTTGACCGCACCATCGTGTTGCTTGAGGGAACCGGGATGCGCCTCGACAGTGCGGGATGGCACGCCGACATGAACCTGTTGTTCGAGCCCGTGCACTTCCCGGACGATTGCACTTGGATCGGACACCGCGACGCCGTGGATGATCTCACCGATGTGCGCATCGCTCCCGTGGGCGACACCACCGTCGCGCTGGTGGCTACCATTCACCGGATCGCGGCATGAAGCAGTGGTGGGCCCCGTTCGCGTTGCGCCCGGATGGCTGGGCGCGCGATGTCACCCTCGATGTCGACGCAACAGGCATCGTCGTCAGTGTCGAGCCGGGCACGGCGTCCGTCGGCACGCGCCTGCAAGGTGCGGTGGTACCGGCGATGCCCAACCTGCACTCGCATGCGTTCCAGCGCGCACTGGCCGGCCGTACGGGACAATCCGCGCCGGGCCGCGACGACAGTTTCTGGACCTGGCGGCAGGCGATGTACGCGTTCCTTGATCGCGTCGACGGCGAAGCATTCGAGGCCATCGCCGCGCAGGCCTATGTCGAGATGGTCAAGTCAGGCTAT
>JBBQEY010000173.1:0-6961 GCA_038321425.1 Burkholderiales bacterium
GGTGACCTGGCCCACCTGATTCTGCTTCTCGGCGATGCCATACGTGAAGCGACGCACGCCCAGGTACTTGTCGAGGTTCTTCGAGTTGATCTCGACCGGGCTCTTGGCCTTGCGCGCCTTGCCGTCGGATTCCTTCAGCAGTAGCGCCTTCACCACCTTGCGGCAAATCTTGCTGATGTCGCGCTCGAGGCTGCGCACGCCGGCCTCACGCGTGTAGTAGCGCACGATGTCGCGCAGCGCACTCTCGGCCAGATGCAGTTCGTCGTCCTTGATGCCGTTGGCCTTCATCTGCTTGGGCGTCAGGTACTGCTTGGCGATGGCGATCTTCTCGTCTTCCGTGTAACCGGACAGGCGAATGACTTCCATCCGGTCGAGCAGCGGCGCCGGGATGTTCATCGAGTTGGCCGTGGCCACGAACATCACGTCGGACAGGTCGTATTCCACTTCGATGTAGTGATCGACGAACGTGTCGTTCTGCTCTGGATCGAGCACCTCGAGGAGTGCTGAGGACGGGTCGCCACGGAAGTCCTGGCCCATCTTGTCGACTTCGTCGAGCAGGAACAGCGGATTGCGCACGCCGACCTTGGTCATGTTCTGCAGGATCTTGCCAGGCATCGAGCCGATGTAGGTGCGGCGATGGCCGCGGATCTCGGCTTCGTCGCGCACTCCACCGAGGCTCATCCGGACGAACTTGCGCCCGGTGGCCTTGGCCACCGACTGGCCGAGCGACGTCTTGCCCACGCCCGGAGGACCGACGAGGCACAGGATCGGCGCCTTCAGCTTGTCGACGCGCTGTTGCACCGCGAGGTACTCGACGATGCGTTCCTTGACCTTCTCGAGGCCGTAGTGATCGGCGTCGAGGATCTTGACCGCGGCCGCCAGGTCCTTGCTGATCTTGCTCTTCTTGCGCCACGGCAACTGCGTGAGCGTGTCGATGAAGGTGCGCACGACGGTGGCCTCGGCCGACATCGGCGACATCATCTTCAGCTTCTTGAGCTCCGTCATCGCCTTGGCTTCGGCCTCCTTCGACATGCGGGCGGCCTTGACCTTCTTTTCCATTTCCTCGAGGTCGGCGTTCTCGTCGCCCTCGCCCAGCTCCTTCTGGATCGCCTTGACCTGTTCGTTCAAGTAGTACTCGCGCTGGCTCTTCTCCATCTGGCGCTTGACGCGGCCGCGGATGCGCTTTTCAACCTGCAGGATGTCGACCTCGCCTTCGAGGACGCCCAACAGGTGCTCGAGGCGCTTGCCGACCTCGCCCATTTCGAGGATCTGCTGCTTCTGCTCGAGCTTCAACGGCAGGTGGGCGGCAATGGCATCGGCCAGGCGACCGCCATCGTCGATGCCGGACATCGAGGTGAGGATTTCCGGCGGGATCTTCTTGTTCAGCTTGACGAACTGGTCGAACTGCGCGAGCAACGCGCGACGCATGGCTTCTACTTCATTGGCGCTGCCGGTATCGGGCGCCAGGGGTACGGCTTCGGCGACGAGGTAGTCACCGCGATCCTCGACGCTGGCGATGCGCGCGCGCTGCGTGCCCTCGACCAGCACCTTCACGGTGCCGTCGGGCAGCTTCAGCATTTGCAACACCGTGGCGATGCTGCCGATCTCGTAGAGATCGCTGCCGGCGGGGTCGTCCTTGGCGGCCTGGCGCTGGGCAGCGAGCAGGATGTGCTTGCCGGTGTCCATCGCGACGTCCAGGGCCTTGATGGACTTGGGACGTCCGACGAACAGCGGAATCACCATGTGCGGAAACACGACGACGTCACGCAACGGCAGCAGCGGCAGCGCGGACAGGTCGGCGGGGAGACTGGGCGTGGATGACATGGTGGCTTTCGATGTGGGGGTACTGTCAGGAAAATGGGGGCCCGCGGGCGGCGTGTCAAGCCGTCCTTCGGACTAATCCATCAAATGCCTTTTGAAACCGGGGGTTAAGACTGTGACGCCGCCATCTTGGGCGGGTCGGCGAACATCAACAACGGCTTGCCGTCGTTGGCGATCGTGGACTCGTCGACGACCACCCGGGACAGGTTGGTCAGAGACGGCAGATCGTACATGACGTCGAGCAGCACCTGCTCCAAGATGGACCGCAGGCCCCGGGCCCCGGTCTTCCGGGCCAGAGCCTTCCGCGCGATGGCCCGCAGCGCGGCCTCGCGGATTTCGAGTTCCACGCCTTCCATGCGGAACATCTTCTGGTACTGCTTCAGCAGCGCGTTCTTCGGCTCCACCAGGATCTGGATCAGCGCGGCTTCGTCGAGTTCGTCAAGCGTGGCCGCGACGGGCAGCCGGCCCACGAATTCCGGGATCAAGCCGAACTTGATCAGGTCCTCGGGCTCGGTGTTGCGCAGCAGCAACGTGACGTTCTTGCGGTCTTCCGGGCTCGACACTTCGGCGCCGAAGCCGATGCCGGTCTTGGCGGTACGCTGGCGGATGATCTTTTCGAGGCCGTCGAAGGCGCCACCGCAGATGAAGAGGATGTTGGTCGTGTCGACCTGGACGAATTCCTGGTTGGGGTGCTTGCGCCCACCCTGGGGAGGCACCGAGGCGATCGTACCTTCGATGAGCTTCAGCAGTGCCTGCTGCACACCTTCGCCCGACACGTCACGGGTAATGCTCGGGTTGTCGCTCTTCCGCGAAATCTTGTCGATCTCATCGATGTAGACGATGCCGCGCTGCGCCTTCTCGATATCGTAGTCGCACTTCTGCAGCAGCTTCTGGATGATGTTCTCGACGTCCTCACCGACGTACCCGGCTTCGGTGAGCGTCGTGGCGTCGGCGATGACGAACGGGACATCGAGCAGCCGCGCCAACGTCTGCGCCAGCAGCGTCTTGCCGGAACCCGTGGGGCCGATCAGCAGGATATTGGACTTGGCGAGCTCGACCTCGTCGTCCTTGTTGCCTGCCTCGAGCCGCTTGTAGTGGTTGTACACCGCCACCGACAGGATCTTCTTGGCCGGCTCCTGGCCGATCACGTACTGGTCGAGGCTCTGGCGGATCTCGTGCGGCGTGGGCAGCTTGTTGCGGTCCGTGCGCGCGGCTTCACTGCCGGCACCTTCCTCGCGGATGATGTCGTTGCATAGCTCGATGCACTCGTCGCAGATGAATACCGACGGGCCCGCGATCAGCTTGCGGACCTCGTGCTGGCTCTTGCCGCAAAACGAGCAGTAGAGGAGCTTGTCGCCGGAAGATTTATCGGCCATTCAACGATCTGCCTAAGGAACCTGTAGAGAAACCTGAAGACAACTTTACGCGCTCGGGAGGCGGTTCTGCAAGACCTTGTCGATCAAACCATACTCCTGCGCCTCTTCCGCCCACAAAAAGCGGTCGCGGTCGTGGTCCAACTCGACCTGCTCCACCGCGCGACCGGTGAATTTTGCCATCAGCTTGACGAAGCGGCGCTTCAACTCGATCGCGTACTGCGCATGGCGCTCGATGTCCGATACCTGGCCCTGGAAGCCGCCGGACGGCTGGTGGATCATCACCGTGGAATTGGGCAGCGCAAAGCGCTTGCCCGGGGCACCGGCGGCCAACAGGAACGCGCCCATGCTGGCGGCCATGCCCACGCACAGTGTGGAGACATCGGGCTTGATGAACTGCATCGTGTCGTAGATGGCCATCCCCGCCGACACCGACCCGCCCGGCGAGTTGATGTAGAAGTGGATTTCCTTGTCCGGATTCTCGGACTCGAGGAACAGCATCTGGGCGACGATCAGGTTGGCAGTACCGTCGTTGACGGGTCCTACCAGGAACACCACGCGCTCCTTCAGGAGGCGCGAATAGATGTCGTAGGCACGCTCGCCGCGGCCGCTTTGCTCGATGACCATGGGCACGAGGCCCAGAGCTTCTGGTTCCACGGGGCGGTTGAACTGTGCGTGCGGATGAACAATCACGATGGAATCCTGGTGAACGCCGGCAGCATGGGCCGCTGCCGCAGTGGATGGGACTGCGCGAACAGTCAGTTGTGGATTACAACGATGCGATGGTGTTCGCGCACTGAACCGTGAAGATGGGTCCGGATGCCGCGAACGTCAAGCGGCGCCGACGGACGAGAGGCCGGACAACGCGGTCCAGCATCACGCGGGAGTGTTCCCCATCAGGGCTTCGAACGTGGTCGGCACGTCCTTGACCTGTGCCTTGCCCAAGACCCAGTCGACGACATTGCGTTCGACGGCGAGGCCCTCGAAATCGTTCAGGCGCTCGGGCTTCTCGAAATGCCAGCGGATGACGGCTTCAGGCTGCTCGTAGGTCTGGGCGACATCCTTGACCATGGACATCACCTGCTCCGGCTTGGCCTGCAGGCCTTCCTTGCGGACCAATTCGCCCAGGATGAGGCCCAGCGCGACGCGCTCCTCGGCCTGCGGCCGGAAAAGATCGGGCGTGAGCTTGATGTCGTCGGCCTTCATGCCCTGCTGTTCCAGGTTGGCGGCCATCCGGCGCATCAGCTGCACGGCTTCGAGGTCGACCAACGACTTCGGCAACGTGAGCTGCGTGTTGGCGCGCAAACCCTTCATCGCCTGGTCCTTCAGCAGGCCCTCGAGCTTGCGCTTTAATTCAAGCTTGAGATTGGACTCGACCTCGGCGCGAAGGTCCAGGACCTTGCCGGACTTGATGCCGAAGGCGGTGGCAAACTTGCCATCCAGCGCCGGGATGTCGGCTTCCGCCACGTCCTTCACCGTCAGCGCGAACGTGGCCGTCTTTCCGGCCACTTCCTTGCCGTGGTAATCGGCGGGGAACGTGAGCGGAAACGACTTCTGGTCGCCGGCCGAGGCGCCGATCACTGCAGCTTCGAATTCCGGGAGCATGCGGCCTTCGCCGAGCGCGATCACGAAGTCCTTGGCCTGACCACCCGGGAACTCGACGTCGTCGATCTTGCCGGTGAAATCGACCGTGACGCGGTCACCGGTCTGCGCGGCGCGCGACACCGGCGTAAATGTCGCGCGCTGCTTGCGCAACACCTCAAGCGTGCGGTCGAGGTCGGCGGGCGTGACTTCCGCCGTGGGACGCTCGATGGTGATGCTGGCCACGTCGCCGACCGTCACGTCCGGGTAGACCTCGAACACCGCCGAGAACTCGAGGCTGCCATCGGCGGCGCCACTGGTCTTCGGTTCGATGCGCGGGTAGCCAGCCACACGCAGGTTCTGCTCGCGCACCGCGTCGTTGAAGCTCGATTGCACGGCGTCGGAAATGACATCCGAGCGCACCTGCGGCCCGTATTGCTGCGCCACCATCTTGATGGGAACCTTGCCCGGGCGGAAGCCGGGAAGCTTGACCGTCTTGGCGAGGCGCGCCAGGCGCTTCTCGACTTCGCCTTCGATCGTTTGCACGGGCACGGCGACCGACAGCCGGCGTTCGAGTTGACCCAGGGTTTCCAAGGTGCTTTGCATGCTCGTATGAATCCTTGCCGCTAGAATGTACGTACAAAAAAGAATACTGAGGGGATGGTGCGAAAGGGGGGACTCGAACCCCCACGGGCTGCCCCGCCAGCTCCTAAGGCTGGTGCGTCTACCAATTCCGCCACTTTCGCTGCTGACCCGGTTGTCTTGGTTGCCAGCGCCTCATGTTGATGGTGCACCGGGCCGGGTGGCGCGCTTGGGTCGCACTTGGGTTATGGCAAGCCGCTTTCGCGCAACGGGTTAGTATAGCGGATCGCCCCGGCTCCTGCCAGTCAACCACGCGTACCAGGCCTTGCCGCGACGGTGCTGACTTGTCCTTATCCCCTGCTTTTGCGAGATCGGCGTGTCTGTCGGCCATTACGAGAATTTTCCTGTCGCGTCGCGCCTCATGCCGGCGGCGCTGCGCCCAGCGGTGGTGGCCATCTATCGCTTCGCCCGCGGCGCGGATGACTTAGCCGACGAGGGCGATGCCCCGCCGGCGCAGCGTATTGCCGCGTTGGCTGCGTACGACGCCGCGCTGAATCGCATCGCGGCGGGCGAAACACCGTCCGAGCCACCATTTCCCGCGTTGGCGCTGGCGATCCGCGCCCACCGACTCCCGATGGCACCGTTCCATGACCTATTGTCGGCGTTCTCCCAAGACGTCAGCGTCGGGCGCTACGGCACCTATGCGGACCTGGCCGACTACTGTCGCCGCTCGGCCAACCCGATCGGTCGCCTGCTGCTGGCGCTCTACCGCGCCGACGCTCCCGCTAACCTGGCGATGAGCGACGCGATCTGCACGGGGCTGCAACTAACCAACTTCTGGCAGGACATCCGCATCGACTGGGCGAAGGATCGGGTCTACCTGCCGCAGGAGGACCTCGACCGCTTCGGCGTGCCGGTCACGCAGATCGCGCAGGGCCGCGTGGACGATCGCTGGCGCGCGCTGTTGGCCTTCGAAACCGCGCGGGCCCGCGTATTGTTGGTATCGGGCCGCCCGCTCACCCGCGCGTTGCCATGGCGCCTCGGACTTGAATTGAAGGCGGTGATTGCCGGCGGCCTGCGCATCCTCGACCGCGTCGATGCGGTGCAAGGCGATGTGTTCACGCAGCGCCCGCAGCTGCGCACCCGCGACTGGTGCGTCGTCGCGTACCATGCGCTGCTTCCGCCTTAGCCCCGTTCCGCATGACGCCCGACGAGTATTGCCAGAAGAAGGCCGCGCAGAGCGGTTCGAGCTTCTACTACAGCTTCATGTTCCTGCCTCCGCCGCGCCGGCGGGCGATCACTGCGCTGTATGCGTTCTGCCGCGAGGTGGACGATTTGGTGGACGAAGTCAACGATCCGACGGTCGCCCGTGCCAAGCTCGCGTGGTGGCGAACGGAGACAGGCGCGATCTTCAATGGCACGCCGAAGCATCCGGTGGCGCTGGCATTGGTGCCGGTGGTGCGCGAGTTCGGATTGCCCGAAGCCAACCTGCAGACGGTGATCGACGGGATGGCGATCGATCTCGAGCAGACCCGCTACCTCGACTTCGCAACGCTCGAGCTCTACTGCCATCGGGTCGCGGGCGTAGTCGGGTTGATGTCGGC
>JBBQEY010000174.1:0-6914 GCA_038321425.1 Burkholderiales bacterium
CGTACGCGCCCGCGGCGCCGAGCATGCGCAAGGCGTGGCGGCGGGCTCTCATCGAAGGTGCTGGGTCGGGCATGGCTCAGAAGTCTAACGGCCGCCGCCGCGCCATCGTTGCAGGCGATTTCGGGGGGCGACCCGAATCTGTTGGCTTGCGCGCGCCTGATGCTAGAAGCGGCGCGTCGCCTGGGCGTTGGGGTAGCACTGCGTGTGCCTTGAGTATGCGCTCGCTGCAGCGCCGCAGCGCGGGTCAACCGAAACTGGCGTCGATGAAGCGCGTCAGCTCTTCCCAGGTGATCGTGCCGTCCCGGTTGATGTCGATATCGGCGAACCGCGACACGAGTTCGATCGAGCCCGCGGCATCGTCCCGGGTGATCGCATTGCTGGTGCTCACATCCGCGGCGTGGAACATCGCGATGAAGCGCTCGGCGGAGCGCCGGTTGTAGTCGGCGCGGTCGGTGGCGAGCGCGGTGGCGCAGAAACAGGTCGCCATGAGTGCGGTGAACAAAAATCGCGTCTGCATAAAGTCCTCCGTAAGGGTCAGGTGGTCGTCGCCGACCTCGTCGAGCGCATCGCGGTTGCCTTCGAGCAGGTGGACGTCGCCGGTTGACGCACAGGAACTGAAAGTGCGTGACCTCGCTGGTGTGGGACGGTGGCGAAGGTCAGCAATTGCCAGCGACGCTGCGGCGCGTCATGGCACGTTGGTGTGACGGCGCACGATTTTTTCCCGACGCAACAGGTGCGCCTGCGCATCTGCGGGTTGTCTTAAGAGGTATGACCCTTGACCGCGACCTGAGTTCCTCGGCGCTGCGCCCTCGCCTTCGAGCCGACGCAAGAAAATACGATGTGTCGCCCTCCCCGTCCGTGGTCTTTCGAGATCATTCGACTCGACATCTTCGGCAGGACCAAGGGCGAGAAGAAGTTCGCGCTGACGGCGCTGGTGACGCAGACCGCCGCGCCGATGCGCATGGACACGTCGCCGTTGGCCGCGGAGGCTGAAATTGATCTGTGTCAACGATGGCGCATCGATCGTTCTGCTGCCAGGAACATGCGGCCAGCGTCGGCGTCTATGATGTGAATCGGCAGGTCGCGACGAGTCTCGGAACGTCATAGGTGCGGTTCTTCGCAATCCTCCGCCTGCGCCGAACGACCCACGACGGGGCCCGTGAGTGAAGGATGGTGGGTAACTACGGCATGGGGAAGGGCCGATTCGGCATGCCCTGGCACAGTGGACCACGGTCGGCGCAGCTGGAACGTCTGGCGAAAGGGATTGATACATGACGTGGACCCGGCGCAAGTTCATTTCGACGCTGGCGGCGAGCGGCGCAGGCATGATGGCGTCTCCGAACGCGCGCGCCGATGCCGTGGTGGATGTCGAGTTGCGCCTCACCGCCACCGTCACCCGCACATCGATATTTCCCGGTCAGCCGACGCCGACGCTGCGCTTTGTCGGGGAAGTCGTTCGTGGCCGTCCCGATGCGCTGCGTGCCAGCCGCAGCTACCTTGGGCCCACGCTCGACCTGCGGCGCGGCGAACGCGTGCGCATTCACGTCGAGAATCGCCTGCCCGAGGCAACCGTCGTCCATTGGCATGGCATGCTCGTGCCCGAAGCGGCCGACGGCCATCCGCGACTGGCCGTTGCCCCCGGATCCCGCTACACGATCGAATTTACCGTAAAGAACCCGGCGGGCACCTATTTCTACCACCCCCACCCGCACGGACGAACCGGCTTCCAGGTGTACTACGGCCTCGCCGGGCTGCTCATCGTGAGGGAGCCGGTCGAACAGGAACTCGGCCTTCCGGTACCCGCATTCGAGTTGCCATTGGTGGTGCAGGATCGGGTTGTCGCGCCGGACAACAGCTTCGTGTTCAATCCCGGCATAATGGCGGCGATGGATGGCGTGCTCGGAGGCACCGTGCTCGTCAATGGGCGGGCTGATGCCGTGCAGAAGGTCGCACCGCGTGCGTACCGCCTGCGCATCGTCAACGCCTCGAACGCGCGCATCTACAAGTTGGCCTGGTCAGACGGTGAGCCCCTCCATGTGATCAGCAGCGGCAGCGGACTGTACTCGGCAGCCGAAGGCGTGCAAACGAGAGCTTCCGTCGTTCTGGCTCCCGCGGAACGCATCGATGTAGTGGAAGATTTCGGTCGGCGCCGTCCTGGCGCTGAGATTGCTCTGGTGAGCCAGGCGTTCTCCTCCGGGGGCGGCATGATGGGGGGCATGATGGGCGGCGGTATGCGCGGCGGCAGGATGGGTGCGGGTGGCCAAGGTCAGGAGTTGCTGATTTCACGCTTTGCGATTGCGCGCGAATCTGCCGCGTCTGCTGTGCCGATCAGATTGCCCGAAGCTGCGCTGGTCTCCCGGGAGCGTGCCATCACGCGGTTCACCGAACTCGGCTTCTTCCGCATGCAGGGTGCGCTCAATGGCCGGACATTTGCGATGGACGAGGTCGCTGACGACGAGCGCCTGCCGGTCGGTCAGCCGGTGGTATGGACCTTCGCGAACCCGGCGTCGACGATGATGTCGATGCCGCATCCGATGCACATCCATGGCGTGCGTTTCCGGGTGCTCGAGCGCCGCGGACGCGGTCCGGCGCGGGACCTTGCCGACGGCATTCTCGACACCGGGTTCAGGGACACGGTTCTCGTGCTGCCAGGCGAACAGGTGCAGGTGGCGTTCACGCCCGATGAGCGGGGACGTTTTCTGTATCACTGCCACAATCTCGAGCACGAAGACGGCGGCATGATGCGCAACGTGGAGTTCGTTGGCTGATTTAGGCGCCCTGTTCGTCGCCCCGCACGCGATTCAGACGCGGCGCATTGGTGACCACCGACATCGAGCTGAGCCTCGTTGCAGCAGCGACGATTCGTGATACGCAGACACGGCTGGTTGCAATAGGCGTGGCCGACATCCATGCCTTTGGACGTCAGCGTCGAGGAGTACGATATGGATTCTGGGAGCCGTACGCTCTCCATTGCCTTCAAAGCGCATCCATGAGCAGTGAATCCAATCCGTGGCAGGCTTGGATCGGCCGCACTGAGCAGCACGTCGACGTTCTCAACGCCGCGCCGTTGGCGGCATGGTCGGCGACGCTCGACCGCGACGATCCGCCTCCAACCGCAGGCACCTTGCTGCCGCCGCTCGCCCATTGGCTTTACTTCCTCAAAATGGCAAGGGCCAATGAACTCGGTCCGGACGGCCATCCGAAGCGCGGTGGCTTCCTGCCGCCGGTGCCGCTGCCGCGACGCATGTGGGCCGGTGGTCGTCTCGCCTTCCTGCGTCCGCTGTACGTCGGCGACACGATCACCCGGGTGTCGCGCATTACCGACATCACCATCAAGGCTGGGCGAACCGGCGCGCTGGTGTTCGTATCGGTCAATCACGAACTGTCGGGCGATACCGGCCTCGCGTTGACGGAAGAGCACGACATCGTCTATCGCGAACCGCCGGCGGCAGACGCGCCTGCCGCCACGCCGACGCCGGCGCCCGTCGACGAAGACTTCGCACGCGAGATCGTGCCGGATCCGGTGCTGCTGTTTCGCTATTCCGCGCTCACCTATAACGGTCATCGCATCCATTACGACCGCAACTACGTGACGGAAGTGGAGGGCTATCCCGGTCTGATCGTGCACGGCCCGCTGATCGCCACGCTGCTGCTCGATCTGCTTTGGCGACAGCGGCCAGAGGCAAACGTCACCCGATTCGAGTTCAAGGCGGTGGCACCGCTTTTCGACATTCATCCATTTTCGGTCTGCGGCAAGGAGGAGGGCACCGGCACGTGGCGCCTGTGGGCGCGCGACCATGCGGGCGCACTGGCGATGCACGCGCTCGCAGTGGCATGATGGGTGATGCGGCCCAGCCGGGTCTTGCCGCCGGTACTGTGCTGGCGTGGCGTGCCGGTTACCTTGTTTCGTTAGGCAGCACAAATTCCATCATGCACTTCGCCAGCCGAGTGAGCGGATTGACTGGGACCCAAGCGGACGCTGCTGGTGCTTCTACCCCAATGGAGTCGAGATGATTTTTCCACCTGGAATAGCCGTCGCCCGCCTGTTTGCACTGGCTGCCGCCTCACTGCTGGCGGCGTGTGCTGCTGTCCCAACCGCTGCGCCGGTAACAGCGGTCGCGTTGCGCAGCGAGGTGCACACAGTGCCGACTCTGACCTTGACTGCAGCGCAACTGTTCGCCGGCACCACCGACGGTGCTGTCAACACAACCATTGCTGGCGAGTTGCGCCTGCCGCTGGTCGGGCCGGAACGCGTGCCTGCGGTGCTGATGCTGCACGGCGATGCCGGCACCGTCAGCAACCAGATGCTCTGGACCGACGATCTCAACCGCATCGGCATTGCCGTCTTCTCGCTCGACAGCTTCAGCGCCCGGGGCGCAATTGCCACGGGTAGCAGCTTTGCGACGATGCCACAGTTGGTCGAAGGTACGCGCCGGGTGATCGATGCGGAGCGCGCGCTGGCCTTGCTGTCGCGTCATCCGCGCATCGACCCGGCACGCATCGCCGTGATGGGGTTCTCGTCAGGCGGGCGCACGGCCTTGGTTTCAGCCCAGACGCGGTTTGCCAGTGCTTTTGGAACGAAGGGTCTCGGCTTCGCTGCCTACATCGCGCTTTACCCGAGTTGCAACGTGCAACTAATCGGCGATACGAAGTCGGAACCGGGCCCGCAGCGCATCTTCATCGGCGAGGCCGATGTGCTGACCTCGGCCGAGGCCTGCCAGCGCTATGTCGTCCGATTGCGCGATGCCGGCGTCGACGCGGCAGTGCGCACCCTGCCCGGCGCCCATCACGCGTTCGACAGCGGGACACGAGGCGACTTGTTGCGCATCCCGGGCGTGCCAACGGCAGCGCGCTGCAATCTGGCTGAAGCCGCCCCCGGCGTGATCGTCAACCTCGACACAGGGAAGCCGCTCGACCGTGCCGATGCGTGTCTAGGCAAGGGCCTGATCGCCGGCTATGACGCCGCGGCAAACGCCACGACGCGTGCCGCGGTTGTGGCTTTCCTGATCGAGCGCTTCGACCTCGGGCGCTAAGGTTAATGCGCGGCGGCGGACGTGGGCGAGGCTTCCCAGCGAGCAAGGAACGGGTGGAGCGACTGATGCGCGAGATCGGCAGCCCGGCGCGGCACAAGCGACGCCACAAGGTGACGACCGATTCCAAGCACTCGCGGTCGGCGCCGCTTGGGCTACCAAGGAAACCCGATGCGCAAGACTGATACCGACCAGCACCAGGAAATCCGTGATGCAGTGCGTGCGTTATGCGCCGAGTTTCCCGATGCGTATCACCGGGAGATCGATGCGCAGCGTGGCTATCCGGAAGCCTTCGTCGATGCGCTGACCCGCGCCGGCTGGCTGGCGGCAATGGTCCCGCAGGAATATGGCGGCGCTGGCCTCGGCCTTACCGAGGCCAGCGTAATCATGGAGGAGATCAATCGCAGCGGCGGCAATTCGGGCGCCTGCCATGGCCAGATGTACAACATGGGTACGCTGTTGCGGCACGGTTCGACCGCGCAGAAGGAAAAATACCTGCCCAGGATCGCCAGCGGCGAATGGCGTTTGCAATCGATGGGCGTCACCGAGCCCTCGACCGGGACCGATACCACCAAGATCCGGACCACTGCGGTGCGCAAGGGCGACCGCTACGTGATCAACGGCCAGAAAGTCTGGATCTCGCGCGTGCAGCACAGCGACTGGATGATCCTGCTGGCGCGCACGACGCCGCTCCCCGACGTGAAGAAAAAATCCGAGGGCATGTCGATCTTCATGGTCGATTTGCGTGAAGCCGAGAAGACGGGCATGACCGTGCGGCCGATCCCCAACATGGTCAATCACGAAACCAACGAGCTCTTTTTCGAGAACCTGGAGATTCCGGCGGAGAATCTGATCGGGCAGGAGGGCCTGGGCTTCCGGTACATCCTCGACGGCCTCAACGCCGAGCGCACCCTGATTGCGGCCGAGTGCATCGGCGACGGCTACTGGTTCATCGATCGCGTCACGCGCTACGTTCGCGAACGCGTGGTGTTCGACCGTCCCATCGGACAGAATCAAGGTGTGCAGTTTCCGATCGCGGAAGCCTACATCGAGATCGAGGCGGCGAACCTCATGCGCTTTGCCGCCTGCGCACTCTTCGACGCGCAGCAACCGTGCGGCGCGCAGGCGAACATGGCCAAATACCTGGCGGCGAAGGCGAGCTGGGAAGCCGGCAACGCATGCATTCAGTTCCACGGCGGCTTCGGCTTCGCCAACGAGTACGATGTCGAGCGCAAGTTTCGCGAGACCCGCCTCTACCAGGTGGCGCCGATTTCCACCAACCTCATCCTGAGCTACGTGGCCGAGCACCTGCTCGACCTGCCGCGTTCCTTCTAGGGCAGCGTCGATGAAGCCATTGCAGGGCATCACTGTCGTCACGCTCGAGCATGCGATCGCCGCACCCTTCTGCACGCGCCAGCTCGCGGACCTGGGCGCACGCGTGATCAAGGTCGAGCGTCCGGGCGCTGGCGATTTCGCCCGCGCCTACGACACGCGCGTGCGCGGCCTCGCGTCGCACTTCGTGTGGACCAATCGCAGCAAGGAGAGCCTGACGCTGGACTTGAAGCATGCCGCCGCGCCGGAGATCGTCGGGCGATTGCTCGCCGTTGCCGACGTATTGGTGCAGAACCTGGCGCCGGGTGCCGCCACACGGATGGGCCTGTCGTTCGACGCCCTGCACGCGCGGTATCCGCGGCTCATCGTGTGTGACATTTCAGGCTACGGCGACGACCCCCGGAATCCGGGACCGTACCGGGACAAGAAGGCCTACGATCTGTTGATCCAGAGCGAATCGGGATTCCTGTCGGTTACCGGTACGCCCGACGAGGTGGCGAAGGCCGGCTGCTCGATCGCCGACATCGCCGCCGGCATGTATGCGTACTCCAA